>NZ_JBSGXB010000146.1:0-17749 GCF_053609185.1 Streptomyces sp. NPDC054956
GCAGCAGGGCCACGAGCACCGGCTCGCCGACCGCCGTGACCACCTCGTCCGTGAGCGCCTGGGCGAGGCGCAGTTCGGCGGTGGCGAACTCCACCGCCTCCTCCGTGCGGCCGAGTTCGATGAGCGAGACCACGGTGTGCAGCCGGTTGGCCGCCTCGTGGGCCTGCGCGCGCAGCGCCTGGGTGAATCCGCGCTCGTGGTCCAGTTCTCCGGCGAGGACCTGGAGTTCGGTGTGGTCGCGCAGGGTGATCACGGTGCCGCGGCGGCCGCCTCCCGCGACGGGGGCGCTGTTGAGCACGAGCACCCGGTCGGCGGTCAGGTGCACCTCGTCCACCCGGGGCCGGTCGGCGAGCAGCGCCCCGGTGAGCGGGGCGGGCAGGCCGAGTTCGGCGACGCCGGTCCCCTTGATCTTCCCTCGCAGCCCGAGGAGTTCGCGGCCGGCGTCGTTCACGAGGGTGATCCTGCGCTGCCCGTCGAGCATCAGGAGTCCTTCGCGGACCCCGTGCAGGGCGGCCTGGTGGTAGTCGTACATCCGGCTCAGCTCGCCGGCGTTCATCCCGTGGGTGTGGCGGCGCAGCCGCGCGTTGACCACGTACGTTCCCGCCCCGCCCAGGGCCAGCGCCCCGCCGGCCACCCAGGCCAGCGCGGAGAGCTGCGCGGCGAGCCGGGCGCTGACCGCGCGGACGGTGATGCCCGAGGCGACCATGCCGATGACGCGGCCGTCGTCCACGATCGGGGTGACCACGCGGATGGAGGGGCCGAGGGTGCCGGTGTAGGTCTCCCCGAAGGTCTCGCCGCGCAGCGCGGGGGCGGTGTTGCCCATGAAGTGCTCGCCGATGCGCCGCGGGTCGGGGTGGGTCCAGCGGCGTCCGTCCGGAGCCATGATCGTGACGAAGTCCACGCCCGCGTCGACGCGAACCCGCTCCGCGTAGGGCTGCAGGGCCTCGGAGGGCCCGCCCGGACCGCCGCTCCCGCGCACGGCCTCCCGTACCGCCTCCCGGACGGAGGGCGAGTCCGCGACCGCGCGGGCCACGGCCCCGGCCTGGCGCCGGGCCGCCTCCTGCGCCTGGCCGCGGGCGGTCGCGTACGCGAAGACGGCGCACCCGGCGACGACCACGGCGACCAGCACCACCTGCATGGCGAAGAGCTGGCCGGCGAGGCTGCGCGGCGGCCGGAGGAAGCGGAACATGGCGCTCAGTGTGCACCCGGGCGTGAACTCAATGAACGCAAGGGTGACCGGGGTCACAGCGGCGGGCGATGGTCTCCCGGGACGCCTTCACCACCTGGAGGCGACGTGCACCACCAGGAGGCAGCGTGTCGGCCAGACGCGACAAGACGCACTATCTGTACATCGCGGTGATCGGCGCGGTGCTGCTCGGCATCGCCGTCGGCTTCGCCGCACCCGGCACGGCCGTGGAGCTCAAGCCGCTGGGCACCGGTTTCGTCAACCTGATCAAGATGATGATCTCGCCGGTGATCTTCTGCACCATCGTGCTGGGCATCGGGTCGGTCCGCAAGGCCGCCAAGGTCGGCGCGGTGGGCGGGCTGGCGCTCGGCTACTTCATGGTGATGTCCACGGTGGCGCTGGCCATCGGCCTCCTGGTGGGCAACCTGCTGGACCCGGGCAGCGGCCTGCACCTGACCGAGGCCGCCAAGCACGCGGGCGAGGCGCAGGCCAAGGCGGGCGGCGCCAAGACCACTCCCGAGTTCCTGCTGGGGATCATCCCGACCACGCTGGTGTCGGCCTTCACCGGGGGCGAGGTGCTGCAGACCCTGCTGGTGGCGCTGCTGTGCGGGTTCGCGCTCCAGGCGATGGGCACGGCCGGCGAACCGGTGCTGCGCGGGATCGGGCACGTGCAGAAGCTGGTGTTCCGGGTGCTCGCGATGATCATGTGGGCGGCTCCGGTGGGCGCGTTCGGTGCCATCGCGGCGGTGGTCGGAGCGACCGGGATGGACGCGCTGAAATCCCTGGCGGTCATCATGATCGGCTTCTACACCACGTGCCTGCTCTTCGTGTTCGTGGTCCTCGGCACGCTGCTCAGACTGTGTACGGGCATCAGCGTCTTCTCCCTGCTGCGCTACCTGGGCCGGGAGTTCCTGCTGATCCTGTCCACCTCCTCCTCCGAGTCGGCACTGCCCCGGCTGATCGCGAAGATGGAACACGTCGGAGTCTCCCGGCCGGTGGTCGGCATCACGGTCCCGACGGGCTACTCGTTCAACCTGGACGGGACCGCGATCTACCTGACGATGTCCTCGCTGTTCGTCGCGGAGGCGATGGGCAAACCCCTCGCGCTGGGCGAGCAGATCTCCCTGCTGCTGTTCATGATCGTGGCCTCGAAGGGCGCGGCCGGGGTGACGGGCGCCGGACTGGCCACCCTCGCGGGCGGACTCCAGTCGCACCGGCCGGAACTGGTCGACGGGGTCGGCCTGATCGTGGGCATCGACCGGTTCATGAGCGAGGCGCGGGCCCTGACGAACTTCGCGGGCAACGCGATCGCGACCGTGCTGATCGGCACCTGGACCAAGGAGTTCGACCGGGCCCGGGCCACCGAAGTCCTCGCCGGTCGGCTGCCCTTCGACGAGACCACGCTCACCGACGACGGCCACGGTCCGAGCCCCGCCGTACCCGCCCAGCCGGGCGGTACCAAGGACGGCGTACCCGCATAGCGGACGCGCCCGGAGGGACCGGCCGGACAGGGTTCGCCCCCACGGTGCCCAGTCCGGCCGGTTCCGACACCTCGCCCAACGGCGATTTTCAGCCAAGCAACGATGAAGTGTCCTGCGGTAAAAGGTACTTCCATATCGGGGCAGACGTCTGACATCTTGCGTCCACCACTCGTTTCGTACGGCCCGGTAGGTGCCACCCGCACCGCCGGGCCGTCTTCGGAGGACGCATTGATACCCCACATATCCAGCCGACCTCGACGTACCCTCGTGCTGGCCGCCGCCCTCGGCGCGCTGGCCTTCGGTGCTCCGGCCGCTCTCGCCGGCACCGCGCCCGTCTCACCGGCCGGAACCCCGGTCACCTCCGCACCCGCCAAGGCTCCGGCCGCGGCGCCCGCTTCCCAGAGTGCGACCTGGGCCGCAGGCACCCGCGCCTACCTGGTGATCACCGCCGCCGGTGACAGCTCGGCGGTCCGCTCGGCCGTCGCCGCCAACGGCGGCACGGTCTTCTCGTACTTCGACTCCATCGGCGTGATCGTCGCCCACTCGACCTCCTCGAGCTTCGCCGCCACCATGCGCGGGGTCAGCGGGGTCCAGAAGGTCGGCGCCACGCGCACCTCGGACGTCCCGGCCGACGCCTACAACCCGGCGCTGCCCGCCAACCCGGCGCAGTCCTCGACCGCCGCGGGCGAGCCCGTGCGCGCCGACATGAGCCAGATCAAGGCCGACCAGGCCTGGGCCGTGAACCCCGGCTCGGCCACCGTCAAGGTCGGCATCCTGGACACCGGTGTGGACGACCAGCACCAGGACCTGGCGCCGAACTTCAACGCCGCCGACTCCGCCTCCTGCGCCTACGGCAAGCCGGACACCCGGGTCGGCGCCTGGCGCGACGTGGACACCCACGGCACGCACGTGGCGGGCACCGTCGCCGCCGCCAAGAACGGCAAGGGCGTCGTCGGCGTGGCCCCCGGCGTGAAGATCGCCTCGGTCCGCGTGGCCGAGCCGGGCAACTCGTTCTTCTTCGCCGAGAACACCATCTGCGCCTTCGTGTGGTCCGGCGACCACGGGTTCAAGGTCACCAACAACAGCTATTACACGGACCCGTGGCAGTTCAACTGCCCGGACAACATCGACCAGGCCGCCATCATCGAGGGCGTCAAGCGTGCCCAGGAGTACGCGGAGAGCAAGGGCTCGCTCCAGGTCGCCGCGGCGGGCAACGAGAACTACGACCTCGCCCACAAGACCACGGACTCGGCGAGCCCGAACGACTCGACCCCGACCACCCGCACCATCACCAACGCGTGCATGGACATCCCGACCGAGCTCCCGGGCGTGGTCACGGTCGCGGCGAACGGCACCGGCGTCACCAAGGCCTCGTTCTCCAACTTCGGCCAGGGCATCATCGACGTCGCCGCTCCGGGCAGCAACGTCTACTCCACCGCTCCCGGCGGCGGTTACAGCACCAAGAGCGGCACCTCGATGGCCTCCCCGCACGTCGCGGGCGTCGCGGCGCTGATCGCCAGTGCCAACCCGGGCATCACGCCGGCGCAGATCCGCGACAAGCTGGCCACCCAGGCCAACGACGTCGCCTGCCCGTCGGACAGCCGCTGCACCGGTACGACGGCCAACAACGGGTTCTTCGGCGAGGGCCAGGTCGACGCGCTGAAGGCGGTCGGCGCCACCCCGCCGCCCGGGAAGTACTTCGAGAACCTCGGCGACTTCGCGATCAACGACAACGCCACGGTGGAGAGCCCCATCACCGTCACCGGCGTGACCGGCAACGCGCCGGCCACCCTCAAGGTGGGCGTGGACATCAAGCACACCTACATCGGTGACCTCAAGGTCGACCTCGTGGCCCCGGACGGCACGGTGTACACCCTGAGCAACCGGGCCGGCGGCGGCACGGACAACATCATCCAGACCTTCACCGTCAACGCCTCCTCCGAGGTCGCGAACGGCGACTGGAAGCTCCGTGTGAACGACAACGCCAACGCGGACACCGGCAAGATCGACGCCTGGAACCTGACCTTCTAGTCGATCGGTTCCACGTGCTGTCGCGGGGGACCGCGGGGCTGCCGCCCCGTGGTCCCCCGCTATCCGTTGCGCAGCACGCAGTCCCCGCAGAGGCCGCCGCCCGGGACCTTGTAGTACAGACAGCAGCTGCGCCGTACGAAGGCCACCCCGAGGCCGGGTTCGTGGAGGTAGGTACCGGTGCCGCCGAGCGGCCCGTCGTCGGCGAGCAGTACGCCCGCCAGGTTCGCCGCCTCCTCCCCCGGCACCCGGTCGGTGAGCACCCGGACGGCGCCGACCAGCCCGGAGGCGGTGTTGCCGCGCAGCACCCGGGGCGAGACGGCGAACCGCTCGCGCAGGGCGGCGTCCAGTACGGCGAGGTTCCCCAGGACGCTGTCCGCCAGGGCACGCGCCGGCGTCTTCCCCGGCAGTTCGACGGGCTCGGGCAGCCACAGCTCCAGCGATCCCGCGCCGGGCAGCCGCCACCACACGCGGCCGGTTCCGAGGTCGGGCACCCGGCCGGACAGCACCGCGCAGCCGAGCGCCGTCGACCAGAGCCTCGAGACGATCCCGAACTGCGCGGTCGAAGCGGCCACGCGCCCCGGCCCGCTGCCGATCCGCCGCCCCACCTCGTCCACGTAGGGCCCGAGTTGCTCCCCGTACAGCTCGCCGAGCGGCCGGAAGCCGGGCCCGGGCGGCTCCTTCCCGTACGCCACGGTGAAGAACGGTCCGACGGACCGCAGTTGCCGCAGTACGCCGTCCAGCCCTTGCTCCGTGTCCATCCGCCGATGATCTCACCGCGCCGGCCCGCGGCGCGACCGGCGTGTCCCCCGGACCGGTACCGGAGTCGGGACCGGTCCGGGGGCGGGCTCTAGGCCTGCGCGGTCGGGGTGAAGGCCGCGACCTCGAAGTCGGACATGTCGAGGCCGCCCTGCTTGGTGTCGTCGTTGGCGAAGACGAAGGACTCGATCGGGACGTCCCGCTCGGCGCTGAGCTGGGCGACCAGCTCCTGCAGGACCACCGTCTCCAGGACCACCCGGACCGCGTCCGCGACCTCGGGCAGCCGGACGACCGACAGGTCGTCCGCCGGCGCCACCTCGGCGGCCGTGATCAGCAGCGTCAGGTGGCCGGCGCCCGCCAGCGAGCGGGCCAGCTCGATCTCGCGTCCGTCTCCGTAGACGAGGTGCAGGGTGTTGCCCGCCGACTCCATCTCCCCGTGCAGGTAGTTGCGGGTCGCCGAGGCGGCCGCGGTCATCCGCACCACCTCGCGCAGCAGCAGCGCGCCCTCCTCGGCGGAGGCCCGGGAGGCCCCGGCCGCCACGCCGTCGGAGGCGATGCAGCGGGCGCCGCGCTCCCGCAGGCCGGCCACGATCCCGGTGGCCTGCCGGTGGACCGCGGTGGTCTGCTCCTCGATGTCGCCCCACGGGTCGCCCTCGCGCCCGGCGACGGCGCCGGCGATCAGGTCGAGGGCGACGACGGTGCCGGTGTAGCCCACGGTCGAGGCGTAGGAGTCGGGCTCGTTGCCGAGGTCGACGGTGAGGTCGGCGAGGTCGCCGAGCGGCGAGGGGACGACGTTGAGCAGCGCGGTCTTCGTGATGCCGGGTGCGGCGCACTCGAAGGCGGCGATGGTCTCGGAGCTGCGGCCGCCCTGGGAGACGGCGATCAGGCAGTCGGTGTCGAAGCCGGCGGTGCCGGTCTCGATCTCGCTGGACAGGACGCGCTGGGTGACGATCCCGGCTTCGCGCAGCTGCTGTACGGGAACGGCGAGGGCGGCGTACGAGGCGCCGATGCCGGTGAAGAGGGGGCGTTCGGCGGCGCGCAGCCCGGCGAGCTCCGGGGAGGCCAGCTGGGTGCGGACGCGGTCGGCGATCCGGGCGAGGGCTGCGCCCTGGCCGGCCTGGCCTTCGAGGAAGGTGATGCGGGATCCGGACATGGTGGGGGGGTCCTTAGGAGTCTGGGGAGGTCGGTGCGGTCGGCCGGGATCAGGCGGTGGCGTCGGCCTTGGCGTCCGGCTGGGAGTCCTCGTCGCGTTCGCGGCCCGGCGTCGGGAGGTCGAACTTCACGATCGCCCAGCGGAAGAGCACGTAGTAGATCGCGGCGAAGGCCAGGCCGATCGGTATGAGCATCCAGGGCTTGGTGGCGATGCCGTAGTTGACGACGTAGTCGATGGCGCCGGAGGAGAACCCGAAGCCGTCGCGGATGCCCAGCGCGTAGCAGACGGCCATCGAGACGCCGAAGAGGAAGGCGTGCACCGCGTACAGGAGCGGGGCCACGAACATGAAGGCGAATTCGATGGGCTCGGTGACGCCGGTGACGAAGGAGGTCAGGGCGACCGAGATCATCATGCCCTTGATCATGGTGCGGTTCTCGGGGCGGGCGGTGTGCGCGATGGCCATGGCCGCCGCCGGGAGCGCGAACATGTAGATCGGGAACCCGCCGGTCATGAACTGTCCGGCGGTCGGGTCGCCCGCGAGGAAGCGTGCGATGTCGCCGTGGACCTCGGTGCCGGTGGCCGGGTTGACGTAGCTGCCGGCCTCGAACCAGGGGAAGACCGAGAAGAAGTGGTGCATCCCGATCGGGATGAGGGCCCGGACGACGAGGCCGAAGAGGCCCGCGCCCCAGGCGCCGGTGCCGACCAGCCATTCGCCGAAGTGGAAGAACCAGCCTCCGACGGTCGGCCATACCACTCCGAATACCACTCCGATGCCGACGCCCGCGAAGGCGCTCAGGATGGGTACGAGCCGGCGTCCGCCGAAGAAGCCGAGCCACTCGGGGAGCTTGGTCCGGCTGAACCGCTGGTAGAGGAGGGCCGCGACCAGGCCCATCACGATGCCGCCGAGGACCTTGGCGTCGAGCGGCTCGCCGTCCACCCCCTTGGGGAAGGCGGGGCTGGCCAGTACGGCCTTGAAGACCAGGTAGCCGACCACGGCGGACAGCGCCGTGGAGCCGTCGGACTTCTTGGCGAAGCCGATGGCCACGCCGACCGCGAAGAGCAGCGGCAGGTTGGCGAAGACCGTGTCTCCGGCCGCGGCCAGCACCATCGCGAGCTTGCGTACGAGGAGCGGGAAGTTCTCGCGTCCCAGCAGGTCGGCGCCGCCGAGCCGGGTCAGCAGGGCGGCGGCCGGCAGCGTGGCCACGGGCAGCATCAGGCTTCGGCCGATGCGCTGCAGGACCGGCATGATCCGGCCCTGCTTCCTTCCGGCGGCCGGCGCGCTGGCCGGGACTGTGGCCGTACTCATCGCGGGTAACTCCTCGTCGAGCGGGGGGGGTGGGTACGGCTCGAAGGTAGCCAGTGGTTTTGAATTGGTCAACGGTGGTCTGTAGTGGTCTTATGGAAAACATCAAGGTGGGGCCGAAGGTCCCCTTAACCCGAGGCCGTAAGCCGAAACCAAGTGGTAGCAAGTGGTATGGTTCGGGCCATGACCGACGACCCTGCCATCGCCGCCGCCACCACCTCGCCCGTCCGCACCGCCGACCCCCTGTGGTCCCAGGCGGCGGACCGGATCCGCGAGGAGATCGCCCGGCGCGGCCTGTCGGCGGGCAGCAAGCTGCCGCCCGAGCGCGAGCTCTGCACCCGGCTGGACGTGTCCCGCGTCACCCTGCGCCGCGCGCTCGGCCACCTCGTCGAGCAGGGGCTGGTCACGGCCTCCCACGGGCGCGGCTGGTTCGTCGCGGCGCCCGTGGCGCCCGCGCCGGCCCGCGAGTGGCCCAAGGACCTGGAGTCCTTCACCGCCACCGCCCGCCGCAAGCACATGCGCGCCAGCTCGGTCGTCCTGCGCCACGAGACGGTCACGGCGTCCCTGGACGACGCCGACCGCCTCGGCGTGCCCGCAGGCACCCCGCTGCTGCTCCTGGAGCGGGTCCGGCTGCTCAACGACGTCCGGATCGCCCTCGACCGGACCCTGGTCGTCGTCGGCCTCGCGCCCGACCTCGTCCGCACCGACTTCCGCGAGACCTCGCTCTTCGAGGAGCTGCGCCGCTGGGGCGTCGAGCCCGACCGCGCCGAGGCCACCATCGAGGCGCGCAACGCCGACGGGGAGCTCGCCGCGCACCTGGGCATCGCCGAGGGCGCGCCCGTACTCGTCCTCGACCAGACCGTGTACACGCGCGACCAGCGGCCGCTGCTGCTGTCCACGGTGGAGTACAGCGGGGACCGCTACCGGCTGCGCACCACCCTGCAGACAGACTGACACCGGCGGCCGGCCGTCCGGTAGCACCGTTCGGCACCCACCGGACGGCCGAAGGGCCCGCCGGACGATCCCTCCGAAGGGCCCCTCGAAGGCCCCCGCCGGAGTCCCCCATCGGAGTCCCCCGCCGGGAGACCGGAGGCCGTCAGAGGGCCCCGAGGAACTCCAGCAGCGCCCGGTTGAAGGCCTCCGGCTGCTCCACGCCCGGCAGGTGCCCGGCCCGCTCCACGACGGTGAGCACGGAGTGCGGGACCAGGGCGTGCAGGGACTCGGCCTCGGCGACGGGCGTGTACACGTCGTCCCGGCCGACCACGATCAGGCAGGGCACCTCGGCGGGCAGCTCCGCGAGCACCGGGGCGTAGTCGGGCCGCTCGGCCCGCCCGCGCAGCGCGGCGGCCGCGCCCTCGGGGTCGGTCGCGTACATCATCGCGGTGACCTTGGCCGCGGTCTCGGGCATCCCGGTCACGTTGTACGGCGCGAGCATCTTGTCGATGACCTCGTCGGTGTAGGGCTTCATGCCCTCCGTGAGCAGCCGCTCGGCGAGGTTCCGGCGGAAGGCCTTGCCGTCCTCCGTCTCCGGCGGCGAGGAGGTGTCGGAGAGTACGAGGGCCCGTACCAGACCCGGGTGGCGCAGCCGTATCTCCATGGCGATCTGCCCGCCCATGGACACACCGCCGACGACCGCCCGTTCGACGCCCAGACGGTCGAGCAGCGCGGCCAGGTCGTCGGCGAAGCCGGCGAGCAGGGTCTTGCCGGGCACGACCGGGCTCTGCCCGTATCCCCGCAGGTCAGGGGTGATCACACGGTAACCCGCCGCGGTCAGGGCGGCCGTCTGGGGGTCCCACATCGTTCGGTTGAACGGATGTCCGTGGATCAGGATTACGGGGGCTCCGTCGCGGGGACCCAAGTCCTCGAAAAAGAGGTTCACGCCATTGCCAATTTGGGGGTTCATGAGAGGACTCTAAGGGGCTACATTGAGCCACTCGCGTTCACCTGACAGCCCGTTGCCTTTCACCCGTGTTTTGCACGGGGGGCGACGTCAGGGACGCAGACTGTGCAACCACCCCACCGCCCAGAAGGACCGAAGGCTCCGTGCCCGTACCCGTACTCCTCGCCGGCCGCTCCGTGCGGCTCGAGCCCCTCGCCCCCCACCACACCGAGGCCTTGGCCATGGCCGGGGCCGAGGATCGTACGACTTACGCCTTCACCCCCGTACCCCACGGCGTGCAGGCGTCCCACGAGTACATCGACCGTGCCCTCGCCGATCAGGCGGCGGGTCGATCTCTCCCGTTCGCGGTGGTCAGAACCACCGACGGCCGGGTGGTCGGATCGACCCGGTTCCTGGAACTCGACTACTGGCAGGGGCCCCTGGTGTGGCCCGCCGTGCCGGGCGTCCCGTTCGGCGATCCGGCGACGGCGATCCCCGATGCCGCCGAGATCGGCAATACCTGGCTGTCCCCGGCGGCCCAGGGGACCGGCATCAATACCGAGGCGAAGCTGCTCATGCTCCGCCATGCCTTCGAGACCTGGGGCGTCCGGCGGATCTCGCTGCGCGCGGACGCCCGCAACGGACGCTCGCGCGCCGCGATGGAACGGCTCGGGTTCACCTGCGAGGGGGTCCGCCGGGCCCATTCGCGGGGCCTGGACGGCGCCGTGCGCAGTACGGCCTTCTACTCGATCCTCGACGAGGAGTGGCCGACCGTGCGGTCGATCATCGAGCTGCGCCTCTCGGCGGCCGCCCAGCGCAAGCGGCGCCGCAAGACGCTCATCCCGGCGTAACGGTCCTTCTGCTCGGACGGCGGGCGGCTCCCGCCCCCTCTTCCCGGTGTCAGCCGAGGAAGGCGGGGGCGAGGGCCGACGTCATGAGCCGGGCCGGGGCGCCGCCGCCGTCGGCGGGCAGGGAGTACAGGTCGGCGCCGAAGTCCCCGGGCAGCGAGTAGACGACGGTCCTGTCGTCCGTCCACACCACCTGGTCGTCCACGCTGCGCTCCTCGGCGAGCGGGGCCTCCGCCATCGTGGCGAGGTCGAGGACGTACAGCCGCCACGGTGCGTCCGGCGACAGGCCGGGCACCCTCTTCTTGAACACCAGCCGGGTGCCGTCGGGCGACAGGGACGGGCATTCCAGGTTCTCGCGCAGCGTGGTCACCGTGCGCGCCGCGAGGTCGCCGCGGACCAGGTAGGTCTGGCCGCCGGTGGCGAGGGTCGCGTAGAAGCCCTGCTCGTCGGCGGTGAAGGTGACCCCCCAGAAGTTCACGTCGGCGTTGCGGTAGGTCTTGCCGTCCTTGAGGATCGTGAACTCCTCCAGGGAGGCGTCGTACTTCCCGGTGCGCAGGTCCAGCAACGAGGTCCGGGTCGAAAAGTTCGTGCCGGCGTACGAGTCCCCGCCCACGAAGACCGTCCAGGCGGCCAGGTGGCCCCCGGGCGAGACCCTCGCCCGGGTCGGGATGCCGGCCAGCGGGCGGGTGGCGACCTCCTTCAGCCGGGCGTCGAGGACGACGGCCTTGTAGGCATCCTGCACCCCGCCCTTGTCGGCCTGGAGGCAGATCCCGGTACCGGCGGCGGAGTGGAAGCGAAGGCAGCTGACCCCGGAGGCGGTACGGGGGCCTTCGGGCGCGTCGGCCGCCGCGGTGGCCAGCTCGTCGCGGTGCGGCCCCCACGCCATGTTCCGGAACACGATCCGCCGGCCTCCGTCGCCCGGGGCGAGCGATATGTCGCCCCGGGTGACCGACGGCCCGCCCGGCCGGGCCTGGTTCTTCTCCTCGGCGCGCGAGGAGGCCCGCACGACGGCGAGCGCCCCGATGGCGGCGAGCAGGACGACGGCGGAGACGAGGATCAGGATCCGGCGCTTCAAGGGCATCTGTGGGGGCCTTTCGGGATCTGCGGGTGGGTTCAGGCGGCTGTGGGCTCCGGCGCGGCGTCGCCCGGCCTCAGCCGGAGGCAGAGCACGACGGCGACGGCCAGCAGCGCGGCGGCGACGGCCAGGGCGGGGCGGGCTCCCCAGTACGTCCAGGCGGCGCCGAATCCGATCGAGGCGGCGAAGCGGGCGAGGGCCTGCCCGGTCTGGACGAGGGCCAGTCCGCTGCCCCGGTGCCGCTCCGGGACGGCTCCGGCCGCGGCGGCCATCAGCACCCCGTCGGTGGCCGCGTAGAACCCGCCGTGCAGGAGGAGGACGGCGTACGGCAGGGCCGGATGGTGCCCACCGGCCAGGAGGATCCCGTACGCGGCGAGGAGCGCGAGGTGGCCGCCGAGGAAGACGGACCGGCGGCCGATCCGGTCGGCGAGCCGGCCGAGCGGCAGCGCGAGCAGGAAGAAGGCCGCGGCCGTACCCAGGGGCAGCAGGGCGAACCAGCGGTCGGCGATGCCGGTGGACTGCTGGAGCAGCAGGAAGACGAAGCCGTCGCTGACCGTGCACAGGCCCAGGAGCAGCGCGCAGAGGCTGATCCGGCGCAGGTCCCGGCGGCCGAGCAGGCCGAAGGAGGCGCGCAGCGAGACGGGGGGTCCGGCGGCGGTGGGCTCGGTGCGGCGGCCGGGCACGAAGAGAACGAGCACCAGGACGCCGAGCGCGGCCACGCAGGCGCTGACGGTGAAGACGGCGTCGTAGCCGTCGGTGGCGCCGCGCAGGATCGCGAAGGCCAGGACGGGCCCGATGAGCGCGCCGGCGGTGTCCATGGCCCGGTGCACGCCGAAGGCCCGGCCGCGTTCCTCGGGAGCCGCGGCCAGGGAGATCAGGGCGTCGCGCGGGGCGGTGCGCAGCCCCTTGCCGGTGCGGTCGAGGGCGAGGACGGCCCCGACGGCGGGCAGGGTGTGCGCGAGCAGCAGCAGCGGCTTGCACAGGGCGGAGAGCCCGTAGCCGAATCCGGCGAGCGCCTTGTGCCGGCCGAAGCGGTCGCCGAGATGGCCTCCGGTGAGCCGGACGAGGGCGCTGACCCCGTTGTAGAGGCCGTCGAGCAGTCCGAAGCCGAGCGGGCTGAGCCCGAGCCCGGCGACGAGGTAGAGCGGGAGCACGGCCGTGACCATCTCCGAGGAGACGTCGGTGATGAGGCTGACCGTGCCGAGGGCGAGCACCGTGGGGGCGAGCGCGGCGCGCCGCCCCGGGCGGGTGCCCGGGGCGGCGGCCTGCGGCTCTGGGGCCACGGCGGACGCCGGGGTGGCGCGACTGTCCGCAACGTACATGGTCAGGAGGCCCAGATCCCCGTGATGTCCTTGGCGGTGGCCGCGTTGCCCGCGTGGGTGGTCAGGCCGGAGAGGCCTTCGAGGGTGCGCAGCATGTCGTAGTGGTTGTAGGTGGTGCTCGACGTGCTGCCGGGGGTGACGGGCTGGCCGTAGAGCACGGTCGGGATCTTGTTGCCGGCGAGCCGGTTGTCCTCGTCGAAGGTGACGACGAGCAGGCTGTTGTGGGTCTTGGCCCAGTCCGCGTAGGCCTTGACCTTGTT
This sequence comes from Streptomyces sp. NPDC054956, assembly GCF_053609185.1. Classification (NCBI taxonomy): domain Bacteria; kingdom Bacillati; phylum Actinomycetota; class Actinomycetes; order Kitasatosporales; family Streptomycetaceae; genus Streptomyces; species Streptomyces sp. NPDC054956. The sequence goes on from NZ_JBSGXB010000146.1 coordinate 13,295, forward strand.
CTTGAGCCAGGTGTCGCCGGTGCCGACGGAGCAGTCGTGCATGTCGTTGCACAGGTCCGGGACGACGAAGGAGACCTTGGGCAGGGTGGTGAAGTCCGTCGGGAACTGGGTCATGGTCTTGGCGGTGCTGGTGGGCACGTTGGAGAAGGCGAACCAGGGGTTGTGCTTGCGGGCGTACTTGCCGCTGCTGCACGTGGTCGAACCGGCGCTGGGCAGGCCCTCGTTGTAGCTGCCCCAGGTCTTGCCGGCGGCGATGAGCTCGGAGGCCAGGTTGGGCGCGGAGCTGAAGCCCGGCGTGTAGCAGCTGTCGCCGGTCACGCCCTGGTTGGAGCCCGAGAAGAGCTGCAGGTAGTTGGGCTGGCTCGGGTGCGTGATGCCGTACGACTGGGTCAGGTTGGCGCCCCCGGCCTTGAGGGAGTTGATGTACGGGGCGCTGGAGCTGCCGATGACCTGGCTGTAGGCGTGGTTCTCGAAGACCACGACGACTATGTGGTCGGGCGTGGGCAGGCCTGCCGCGTGCGCGGGCTGAGCGGCGCCGATGCCCGCCCACAGCGCGGCGCCGGCGGCGGTGACGCCGAAGGCGGTGGCGAGGGCGGTCTTGCGACGGGACCGTGAAATTGGCATGCCGAACACGGGAATTACCTCCGGGCAGGGGGGTCTGGGGGCGGCGCGGACGTACCGTACCGAGCGGCATGTGCAGGGGCCAGAGATACTTGGCGAACAGAACGGGAACTCCACTCACCGTTTTCGCGTCGGGCAATGTCCTGCCCTCCGGAACACCAAGAGACGGAAAAATCCGGAACCTCCGAGCACGTAAGCTCCTCTTTCGATCGAAAGCAGTCCCTCCCCGCCCCAACGGGGTCGCACCAAGCCGGAGAGCCAACCGCACATGTCGCACTCACCCGACGGACAGCAGCAGCCGTACCCGCCGTACCCGCCGCAGGGCGGTCCGGCTCCCTACGGTGAGCCGCAGGGGCACTACGGCGAACCGCAGGGGTTCAACGGCGCGCCGCAGGGGCACTACGGCGAGCCCGAGTGGCCCGGGGAACAGCGGCGGCGGCCTTCGCGGGTCCGGCGGTGGGTGATCGCGGGTGCCTCGGTGCTCGCCCTGGCGGGTGTCGCGGCGCTCGTGATGAACCACTACGAGATACCGCCCTTCACCGACAAGGGCGACGCCGTCTCCTTCGGGAAGCCGCCCACCGGTTCCGGCAAGGGCGACGGCGGCACCGTCAAGCCGCCGCCGAACTCCAAGATGTCGATGCCCACGGGCCCGGCGGCGGAGTTCAAGAACTCGATGACCCTGCCCGACGGCACGCACGTGGCCGTCACCACGCTGGACGGCAAGAAGTCCGGCTTCAAGGGCCAGGTCTGGGTCTGGGCGCCCAAGGAGTACGACGACCCGAAGTTCGCCAAGAGCGGCTTCCCCGTCATGATCGCCCTGCCGGGCGGCGCCGGATATCCGAAGAACTACTGGATGGGCACCGACCTGGGGCTCCAGGCCAGCATCAGCAAGTGGTACAGCGAGGGCAAGAGCAAGCCCTTCATCCTGGCCATGCCGGTGCTGAACCCGGGTCCGGACGACAAGGGCGTCTACTGGGACGGCTCCGACATCCCGGACCAGCCCAAGATGGGCACCTGGCTGACCGACGACGTCCCGGACCTGATGCGGGCGAACTTCCGCACGGTCAAGTCCCGTGACGGCTGGGCCTACATGGGCTCCTCCACCGGCGGCTTCGCCGGCCTGAAGGCCGTGCTGAAGCACCCGGACAAGTTCAAGGCCGCGATCTGCTCCGGTCCGGACATCGTGCCCGACTCCCCGCTGTGGAAGGGACACGACAAGGAGAAGGCGGAGAACAACCCCGAGCTGCTGGCCAAGGCGATGATCGACAAGAAGGGCCCGGACGTCTACCTGGCCTTCCAGGTCGGCACCGACGAGTCCAACAAGAACACCCTGCCCAACGTGCAGAAGTTCATCGCCACCTACGGCAAGGGGCCGGTCCACACCGACCTGAGGATCATCCAGGGCGGCAAGCACAACGCCAAGACCTACGTGCCCAACATGGGCGAGGGGCCGATCCAGTTCATCAGCAAGGTCATGGAAGGACCCGTGGAGTAACCAGCAGCGGTTCCACCGACGACGGCCCGCCGAACACCTTCGGCGGGCCCTCGCCGTTCCAGGGCGCCCAGCCCGGGTCCCCGTCCACGGCGAAGCGCACCCAGGCCGCGTGCATCTCCTCGGCCAGTTCCCGCGGCGCGTCCGGCCCGGCCAGCCAGGACGCCTCGGGGACGTCCAGGGTGTCGAAGACGAAGCCCAGCTCCAGCGCGTGGCAGGACCCGAGGCCCGGTACCCCGGACGGCCAGGCGAACTCGTACACGAAGCTCGGCGCGCTCCGCCCCGGCGCGCCGGCCAGGGCGCGCAGCGGATCGCGCAGCAGCCGGTCGGTGAGCAGGTGCCCGGCGAGGTCGGCCGGGCCGGCGCCGGGCCGCTCGGCGCGCAGCGCCCGTACGGCACCGCGGTCCTTGCCGCTGCGGAAGCGGCCCAGGGCCACGGCGAGCGGGCCCAGCCGGTCCAGGAGCCGCATCCCGCCGGTCGGTGCCAGCCAGAGCCGGTGCTCCTCCGCGGTCCAGCCCAGCAACAGCGGTACGGAGGTGCCGGCCCCCGCTTCGAGCGGGTCGGCGGGCAGCGTGTCCGGATCGGTGACCAGGCCGAAGGCCGGGCCCCCGACCAGCGGCGACGAGCGGCGCAGTACGGCCGCCTGGGCGGCGAGCAGGTCGGGCAGGGTGGCGGCGGTGAAGGCCTCGGCGGTGGCGGGGACCTTGAGCAGCGCGGCCATCCGCCGGACCATCGTACGGACCCGCTCGCGCGGCAGGGCCTCGGGAGGGCCGCTCTGCAGGACGGCCCGGTGGAAGAGCCCGGCGGCCCGGGGCGCGGCGAGGAGGGCGCCGATGCTGATGGCCCCGGCGGACTCGCCGAACACGGTCACCCGCCCGGGGTCGCCGCCGAAGGCCGCGATGTTCTCCCGCACCCAGGTCAGGGCGGCGATCTGGTCGAGCAGGCCGCGGTTGGCGGGGGCGTCGGGGAAGAGCCCGTAGCCGAGGACGCCGAGGCGGTAGTTGAAGGAGACGAGCACCACGCCGTCGCGGGCGAAGGCGGAACCGTCGTAGACGGGGACGGCCGAGGAGCCCCGGGTGAGGGCCCCGCCGTGGATCCAGACCATCACCGGCAACCCTGCCCCGGACCGCTCCGCGCCCGCGGGGGTCCACACGTTGAGGTTCAGGCAGTCGTCCCCGGGGACGTCCGGATCGGGCAGCAGCGCGGCGAAGGGGGCGGGGTAGGGCACCTTGGGCGCGGTGGGACCGTACGCCCCGGCGTCGCGTACGCCCTCCCAGGGCTCGGGGGGTTCGGGCGCGGCGAACCGGCGGGCGCCCACGGGCGGGGCGGCGTAGGGGATGCCGCGGAAGACGGCGACGCCGCCGGGGCCGGTCCGGCCCTCGACCAGTCCGTGCGCCGTGCGGGCCCGGGGGCGGGCACGGTCCTGGGCATCGCTCGCCGCTGCGGGCATCGCGTCCTCCTGGGTCTTCCGATCGGGGCAGGTCGCACCGTCGCACAGGCACGCGACGGGTGACAAGGCGTGACTCCGTCCGGGTCGGTCCGGGTTGGGCCCGGCATGCGATCCCTCTCTCTCCACCACGCCGTTCGCGGCCTCGTACGGGCCGGCTCGGTCCCGGTGCTGCTGCTGGCGGCCACGGCCGCCGCGGCCTCGGGCGGCGGCGCGCACGCCGCCGACGGGCCGACCGCCGCCCTCGGGACCCCGTCGGCCGTCGGGCCCGAGTTCCAGTACCTCGGCAGGGACGACCGGCCGCACGGTTTCACCGGCCCCAAGGGCTGCCTGGACGCGAAGGGCGGCGGCGGGCGCGCGGTGACGAACAAGACCGGCGGCCCGGTGGCGCTCTACGGGAAGCCGGGCTGCGCGGGCTCCCCGGTACAGGTGCTGCCGGCGGGAGCCGTCACCCAGGTGCGGCCGGTCTTCGCCTCTGCCCGGTTCGGGATCACCACGTAGTTGAGGATCCGCGCGTGAGAGATCCGTGCGTTCGGGATCACCGGCGGCGCAGCGACCGTGACCCTTGGGCGGCCCCCGCGTTGTATGCCATGTCAAACGCCGCAACTTCTGTTCCTGCGGCACCCCATTTCTCACGAGGAGATCTTGATGTCGCGTATCGCGAAGGCATTCGTCATCACCGCTGCCGCCGGTAGCGCCCTGGCCGCCGGTGCGGGTCTGGCGGCTGCCGATGCCGGAGCGCACGGTGCGGCGGTCGGCTCCCCCGGTGTCCTGTCGGGCAACCTGCTCCAGGTTCCGGTCCACGTCCCGGTCAACGTCTGCGGCAACACCGTCAACGTGATCGGTCTGCTGAACCCGGCGTTCGGCAACACCTGCATCAACGCGTCGGGCGGCG
>NZ_JBSGXB010000147.1:0-17652 GCF_053609185.1 Streptomyces sp. NPDC054956
TGACCTGCGGCCGCAGGCCGGCCAGCCCCGGTGGGTGGGGCGGGGGTGCCCCGGGCGGCCCCCGCCAGGCTGGGTCTGCGTGCTGTTGGGCCCGCATGCGGTCGGTGTACCCCCCCCCCCCCCTCGTGCACAGGCTCAGGTTCTCCGCGGTGACCGGTCTGCTGGTCTACTGCCGGACGAAGGGCTCGCTACCCTCCGGGGCATAGGCCAGGTCCAGCTCTGCCTGATCTTGATCCGTGGAGTACAGGAAGAACAGGTCGCACCTCGGGCCACCGGCGGCGGCCGTCAACGTGACCTCCGTAGCCGGCCCGACGGAGTCCAGATGCCAGGGTCGCCAGGTTGGCTGCGTCAGTGACAACTGGGGTCTTACAAGATTTTCGTAGGGCTTGATCGAGATCGCTGACGGGGCGTGACATCCGTTCTCTGCAGCAGGATGCTCCGACGGTGTGACGAGATACTGAGGAAGCTCTTGCCGCAATTCGGCACGGTCATGGTCGAGTCGGTGCGGGTCGAGAGGGACATATTGGTGGTGACCGCACGTACTCGTGCGGCGCCTGCGGAATGTCCGGGCTGCGGTCAGTGGTCGGCATGGGAGCACAGTCGCTACGTGCGCCACCTCGGAGACGAGGCCGTCGGCGGGCGGGCGGTGCGGATCGATATATCGGTGCGTCGGCTGTACTGCGAAAACGCGGCGTGCCCGAAGGTGACGTTCGCGGAGCAGGTCGGCGGGTTGACGGTGCGCTACCAGCGCCGGACCCCGGCTCTGCAGCGCGTGGTTGAGGCCTTCGCGGTCGCCCTGGCAGGCAGTGCGGGAGCCCGCTTGCTGGTCCACCTTCATCAGCGGGTCAGCTGGAGCACCCTGCTGCGCATCGTCATGGCGCTGCCGGACCCTCCCGCTGCCGTGCCCCGGGTGCTGGGTGTCGATGACTTCGCCCTGCTCCGGGGGCAGAGCTATGGAACGATTTTGGTCGACACGCTGACCCGGCTGCCGATCGAGGTGTGGGAGGGCCGTACCGCTGAGTCCCTGGCCATGTGGCTGCGTGAGCACCCTGGTGTGCAGGTGGTGTGCCGGGACGGGTCGGAGGTCTATCGTGCGGGTATCACGGCGGGCGCGCCCGAAGCAGTGCAGGTCAGTGACCGTTTCCACCTGTGGCAAGGGCTGACCCGACGGGTCCGGGACGTGGTCGCGGCTCACCGCGCCTGCCTAACACCTCCGCCACGTGGCACCGTACCGATGGCAGGACCCGATCCGGGAACCGGCGCCCACAGCGCCGCACTCCCCGAGCCCGCCGGGCGGGCCGCGGACCGGGCCCGTGCCACCCACACCGCCGTCCACGACCTCCTCGCCCAGGGCATGGGCCTACGGGCGGTGGCCCGCCAACTGGGTATCGGCCGCAAAACGGTCCAACGCTACGCCCGGGTGGATCGCTGGCAGGACAAGGTCCCGCTCTGGCCCAGAAGACCGAGCCTGCTAGACCCGCACCGCGACTACCTGCTGCAACGATGGGATGAAGGGGAACACAGCAGCACCGCCCTGCACCGCGAGATCACCGCGCGCGGTTACACCGGCAGCTATGGCATCGTCCGCGATCTCCTTGCCCCGCACCGCGCTGCCGAACGCGGGCATCCGGCGGGAGCAGTGCCCCAGCCCGCGGCACCCGGTGTTCTGGAGATGACGCGCTGGCTCACCTGCCGCCCCGAGAACCTCACCGAAGACCAGCGGACCCAACTCAAGAGGGTCCTGGTCCGCTGCCCGGAACTCGAAGCCACTGATCAGCATGTTCGGGCCTTCGGCACTCTGCTCACCTCAGGCACCGACAACGGCCTGGACACCTGGATCGACACCGTCTGCGCCAGCGGTCTGCCCGCCCTGCCCAGCTTCGCCCGGGGCCTGGCCGCGGACCTCGATGCTGTCCGCGCGGGACTCACCCTCACCTACAACTCCGGCATCAATGAAGGCCGCGTCACCGACCTGAAACTGATCAAACGCCAGATGGGAGGCCGGGCCCGGATCCGTCTGCTGCGCAAGCGCGTCCTGCTCGTCGCAGCCTCACGCCGCACTGCCCCACCAACCGCAGAGGATCTCAGCGCTGACCCGTGACTGATCCGCCCATAGGCTGGTGACGTGCAGGAACTCACTCACTCGGACAGTATCTTCATCAACTTCCGCGACCATGTCTTCAGCGATTCCGGAGGGCACGGCTACCGCTGGATCGACATCAAGAGGTTCCGCCTGCCGGCTGACGCGCCCAGCGATCTCGACGTCATCGTGGCCTTGATCGCCAATGTCCAGTTCCGCGACGACTACGCGGGGGGCGGCGTCGACCCGGCCGGCACCCGGCACGGCCCGTACTGGACCCAGAACGTCACCTCCGACGCCTACCGGGCGATCACCCGGGACGACGCGGCCAGAACCCTCCAGAGCTGGGCCGGCCAACATGGCCCGCTTCCCAGCTCCCTGGAGGACGCTCTGGAACGTGAGGTGCATCCCGTGCTCCGGGCGGCTACCAGCTGCTACGAACTCTCGAATCTCGGGCCCGAGGCGTTCCACGACTGGGGAGGCGTGCACATCGACTTCCACGAGTTCGTGGTCATCGATCGCCAGGAGTCGTCCCTGACCCTGCTCGTCGCCGCCGACGACTGACGCCACGGACCGCACCTGATCAACGTCTACGAAAATCTTGTAAGACCCGACAACTGACCCCAGAGGTAGGTCAGTTCTGACTCCGTTCAGGGGTATCAGGAGCAAGATCTGAATGTGAGAAGTGACTCCACCTCGGACACGTAAGCGGCCAATGCTTCAGCCGTTCTGGAAGGTGGTCGACCTCTCGGACCGGTAGATCAAGCCGGTCCGAGCTGTGGCCGTAGGGCTCGCGACGCCCCGCCTTGGCAAGCGTGAAAGCATGCGGCCATGCCCATCCCACACCCCAATGGCCACTACGCGATTACCGCGATGTACTCCGTGGCCGATGACGCCTGGTACTTGGAACTGGAGCTTGCCGCCGAGCAACTCCACCTTGTGACCGCAGTCGTCCCCGACGAGGATCCTGCACGAGAACCGACGGTGTGCTTCGATCCTCGCGGGCGTCACCTGGAAGTTCCCTACGAGGTCATGCGCTGGTTCATGGACCAAGTCGACGAAGAGATCCGTTCGTCTCGTGCCTGGATGCAACTACGGCCCGAGCTCGTTGAGGTCATTTACCGACTGCGCCAGGAATACATGGGACTCATTGACGATGAAGACTTCCCTCAGGTCCTGGCTGAGATACGTGCCGCACTTCCGGAAGCGGATCTCCCCGCTGTTCTTTCGGCGGCCTTCGGGTTGAATCCAGACGGCACCACCGTGGACCATTCGCACGTGCGTGCCGATGGCCAAGGAGACAGCTCTGGCCCCGTGAACGGGACAAACGTCAGCTTGTGACCGCCGCGGCGGCTTCGGCGCGGGCCCGTGTGACGGCCAGTCGGTAGGAGTCGGTTCCGGTTTCGATGATGTTGCCGCCGAATGTTAGGCGGTCGACGATGGCCGCGCAGAGTCGGGGGTCGGTGAAGGTTTTCGTCCAGCCTCCAAACGATTCGTTGGAGGCTATCGCCACAGAGCTCTTTTCCTCGCGCTCTGGAAGAGTAGTTCGGCTCCGCGCCGGTCCAGTTCCATATATCCCAGCTCATCAATACAGAGAAGGTCGACGCGACCATAGCGGGCGATGGTCTTGGCGAGGAGTTTCTCGTCGGCGGCTTCGACGAGTTCGTTCACGAGTTTGGTCGCGAGGACGTACTTGACCCGGTAGCCGTGCATCGCGGCCTCAGTGCCGAGTGCGATCAGCAGGTGTGATTTCCCGGTCCCGGAGTCGCCGATCAGGCAGAGCGGCATGCTCTTCTTGACCCAGTCGCAGGAGGCCAGGGTGTGGATGGCCGCAGGGTCGATGGCCGGGTTGGCATCGAAGTCGAAGGCCCGGAGTGATTTGTCGCGCGGGAAGCCGGCGGCCTTGATGCGCCGCTCGGAGCGGCGCCGGGCCCTGTCGTCGCATTCCGACATCAGTAGCTCGGCCAGAAACCCGCGGTAGGTCATCTGGTCCTGTGCGGCGGCCGCGGCCAGTTCCGGGTACTGGGCCCGGATCGTCGGCAGCCGCAGCATTCGGCATGCTTGGTCCACGGCCGCGTCCGCGGCTTCCTCGGTCAGTCCCCGGTTGCGCTTTGCGGTCATGATTCCCCCTGTTGGGCGGATGGTCCGGCGTGCCGGCGGCGCAGCCGCAGCAGTTCGTCGTAGGCAGCCACCGACGGCAGCGGCCTGGGGTCGGGCGGCTGACGCTGGAGGGGGTGGTGGTTGATGCACCGGGTTTCGTCTGAGCTGGTGTGTTGTGAGTTCGTTGAGAGGTCGGGTAGGCGGGTCCGGGGGAGTGGTTCGGGTGTCTGACCTGGGGCTATGTGTTCCGCGCTGAGTGTGGCGTGGTGTGTTGTGGATGGTTCTAGCATGTAAGGGCTCGGCCGGCGTTTGTGCTGGTCAGGGCCCTTTCGTGTTGTCGGGGTCGGGGTCGGGGTCGGGGTCGGGGTTAGCGGGTTCGGGGTTAGCGGGTTCGGGTGGGGTGGTGGTGGGTTTCGGCGAGGTGGTCGAGTTGGATGGCGTCGAGTGCTGTTTTGGTGATGCGTTCGGTGCCGTCACTGATGGCGGTGATGGCGGCTTGGCGGATGAGTCGGGTGAGGGATCCGATGCGGCCGGCGGTGCGTTGGTGGAGATACACCGCGTGGCGGGGGAGGGTGCCGGGCTTGTGGTGGGTGAGGTCGAGGGCGTTTTCGATGTCGGTGATGACGTTGCGGAATGGTTGGCGGGTGCCGTGGCGGGCGGGGAGTGGGCCGCAGGTGACCAGGGTGGCGCGTCCGGCGAGTTGGGCGCCGCGGGTTCCGGTGAACAGAGGGGTGTCGGTGACGTTGATCCCGGCGTAGACGAACGTCGCGGGGAGGCGTTCGGTGAGGTCTTTGATGAGGTCGGCGGTTTGGGCGCCTGTGGTGGTGCGGGGGTTGAGGCGGTGGATTTCGTCGACGAGGACGAGTTGGACACCGGCGGCTGTGTAGGTGTGGCAGACGGCGTCAGTGATCTGGGTCTGGGTCATGCGGGCGGTTATGGGGATGGCGAGGTAGCGGGCGAACTCGGTGATGAGGGTCTTCGCGGTGGCGCCGGGCGGGACGAGGACGTAGGCGACGGGTACCGCAGCGTGGGCTGACCGGGGCGGGGCGGGGTTTTTGCGTTGGTGGGCGAGGTGGCAGGCCCGGCCGACGTGGAGGAGGGCCGTTGTTTTCCCGGCCGCTGCGGGCCCGGTGACGATCAGGGAAGGGCGTGCGGTGGCCTGCTGGTGACGGCCGAGGATCATCAGGGTGCGTACCTGGGTGGCGAGGGTGTCGATGGCGGGTGTGCGGATGGTGACGAAGCGGGAGTGGTAGGCGAGGCGTTCTGCAACGCTGCGGGGCGGGTCGCCGGGCTGGGGTGGGGCCGGGGGGTCGGTGGTGGCGAAGCGCTGCCAGCCCTGCCAGGTGGTCAGCGGCCAGGACGCCTCGACCGCGCTGCTGCCGTCCGCGCCGGCTGGTGTTGTGCTGCTCGGGTCCGGTGTCGTGGGGTGCGGGTTGTTCACCACTTGGCGGCTTCCTCGTGTGCGTCGTAGAGCCCGAACCCGCCTGCCTGCGAGGCGGGCCGGCTGTCGTCGTCGGGCAGGTCGTCGAGGTCGTCGATGCTGTCGTCCTCGCCGTACTGCGCGTCCTCGCCGTGCTGTGCACGGTCGCCGGCATGGTGTCCGGTGCTGGTGCCGACAGGGTGTTCTGCGGGCCGGGCGGCGGGCACCGGGACGGTGGCTGTGCGGGCGATGAGGGCTCGTTCGGTCTTGGTGGCGTGGCCGCTGTGGACGCGGCGCATCAGCTGGTCGAGGGCGTCGGCGAGGTCGGCTTCCTGCTGCTCGGCGTCGCTGTGGTTGCTGTGCAGGGCGAGGGACCTGATGTGCTGCCAGGTGTGGTCGTTGAACGGCTGGTGGACGTGGTCGCGGTGGATCCAGGGGATTTCGGTGAGTGCGCCGTCGGGCAGGCGGACCCAGATCTGGCGGACGTCGTGGGGGTTGTAGTGGATCTCCCACTTCCCGTTGCGGCTGGCATGGGGGGAGGACTGGCGGCGGTAGGGGGCGAGGAGGTCGTGGTCGTAGGTGCGGTGGTGGATGCGGATGCCGGAAGCGGTGATGGCCTGCCACCGCAGGGGCAGCAGTTCGAGGTAGTCGCCGCCGGTGAGGGGGACGGGCACGTAGCCGGCGACGGCGAGAAGGGCGGCCCACATCTGGTTCGGGGTGAGGGCTTTGCCCGGCATCATCGGGTGGCGCAGGCCTTCGTGGGGCCGGTGGTGGTAGTGCACCAGCCATTCGTCGAGGAGGTCCTGCAGCTGGGTAACGCTGTAGCAGGCTTCGTGCTCGGTGTCGCGACCACGGCGGGTGACGTCGGATCCGGTGTAGCCAGGCAGGTACTGGCACCACATGGCGTTGATGGTGCCGAAAGCTCGCTCCACGATGCCTTTGGCGGTAGGGGCGTGGGGCGGGGCGGGCTGGACACTGATGCCGAGGCTCTCGCAGGCGGCGGTGAACGCGCGGGAGACGAAGACTTTGCCGCGGTCGACGACGATCGTCTCGGGCAGGACGACCGGCCGGGCCGCGGCCCCGGCCAGGCGCTCGTCCAGCGTGGCCAGCCGGCGGTAGGGCAGGGCGGGGGCCTGGTCCATGCGCAGGATGTCGGGCCAGGCGGGCCGAGCGGGGTGCGGGACGGCCATCTCCGCGAGGAGCAGGGCCGCGTCGACGGCCTTGGTCGCGCTGGGGCACAGGACGGCGGCGAGGATGGCGCGGGTGGCGACGTCGATGGCGATGGTGAGTTCGGGGCGGGCCAGGGTGCCGTCGTCGAAGAGGGCCAGGACGTCCAGGCGGGTGGTGTCGACCTGGACCTGCTCGCCGGGCCGCAGCGCGATGGCGGGAGTGAAGGCCCGCCCGTCGAAACTCGCGGGGATCTGGCGGACCGGTCCGGAGGGCAGTTCGCCGGGGCGGGCGAGAGAAGTGACGAGACGGTACAGCGTGGCCTGGGACGGCGCTGGCACAGTGCCGGGACCGTGCCGCTTTTCCAGGATCTGGGTGATCAGAGGGAAGAGGCCGTTGATGGTTCCCTTGGAACGGCCACGCCGGCGGCGCAGCGCTTCACGGACGGCGGCCACAACCCGTTCGTCGGCCCGCCCGGTGGGGCTGGAGGCGCGGGTGGTGCGGTGGTCGAGGAGCCCCCACAGGCCCTGCTTGCGGTAGTCCAGGCGCATGCGCTGCACCGTGGTGCGTGAGACACGGCCGAACCCGAGCGCGGTCAGCTCCTCGGCCTTGGCCAGTTCCCGCTCGGCCAGCGTGTGCTGTGCGGGGTCGTACTGCTCCCGTACGACGCCTTCGCTGCCGGGCCCGCCGGGCAGCCCGCATTCGACTTCCCTCACGTGCCGCTGCCAGGCCAGCGCCTTCTCGCGCGCCGCGGCAGGGGCAGTCTCGAACAGCCCCCACTGCGGCACCGCCGCAGGTGGGTCGGCTCCGATGACGGCGAAGCCGGGGTCGGCGAACAGGTACCCGGCGAGCACCGTCTCACCGCCACCGTCCGGGCCGACCAGGCGGATGTCCTGCCCGGACAGGGCGACCACCTGCCACTTCACCTCACGGAAACGGACATGCGCCCCTACCTTCACAGTCGGCCGGGCATTGCGCCTCACGGTCACCGGATACCTCCCCTCTCGCCGGAACGGCTCGAGCTCCCCGGGCCGACGAGGACGCGTTCGTGCAGAGGGCTCTGCAGCGGTGTCGTCAGCTGTCCGAGCCACAGGGCGTGGAAGACGACGGGAAGAACCTCGATGGGGTCGCCGGCCGCTTCGGCGCCTTCGATGAGCGGCCGGGGCTGCGCGAACGCGCCGAGTACGGCCGCCATAAGGCCAGTACGCCCCTGGTTGCGGGGATGGCGGTAGCCGGCCAGCCATTTCAGATTGGCGGCCGCGACATCGTCGAGCGGTGCAAGACGCAGGTAGCTCCAGCCGATCTGAGCACACGCCTCACTCACCGCTTCGGCGGCCTTCACCGCACGCTCACCTCCCGCTTCCGGGTGGCTGGGGCAGTCGGCCAGCAGAGCGCTGCCGTCGCTGTACCGGGCGAAGAGCTGCGGCACCCACGAACGCACCTGCCCACGGTCGCTGCGCCACAGCAGCCGCACCGGCCGCCCCGCGAGCCCGATTACCCGCGGATCTCGATCCAGGACCATCAGCTGGGTCCGCATCGCGTTCGACCCCGCGGCCACATGCCGCCCGGTCGTCGCCGACCACCACAATCCCGGCCCCCACCGGCGCCCCGGGATCACCGGGAACGCCGACACCGGCTCCAATTCCTCGAACGCCACAGCCACGGCGGCATCCGTCCACCGCTGCTGGACCGTCTGCCCGACCGGGTCGAGGAAGACCGCCTCGAAGGCACTCCCAGGATCCACAACCACTCGCCCCGCCCGGCTCCCGGACCGGGCCCCTCCTACGCTGGTCACCTGAGCCAGCCAAGCCCCTCCCGCCGACGGACCCCGCTGCTTTCAGGATTTCTGCCACAAACGAGTGCAGTGTCAGCGAAAAGCCAACGCACCCGTCCGTGCTGCGCTTTCAGTCGCTGTCTTCCTCCTTGCCCGCTGTCAGCATGCTCCTGAGCTCCTCGGCCGATAGGTCCACCCACCGGGCCACCTCCTCCAGCGGCACCCCGCCATTCACCGCCGCCACCGCGGTCCGCTTCCAGGCCGCCTCAACCAGACCGGCACTGTGCCCGAGACCGCGCAGCAACTGCCTGGCGACATCGGCGGTCGGCCCGCTCTGCACGCCGCGCAGCTGGACGAGCTGCTCCTCGGCACTGTCGATGAGGCTGCCGATGAGGGCCCGCTGCTCGGGCGGCACCGCCGTCCGCCACATCGTCCCCGTACCGGGCGCCTTCTTTTCCTTGCCCAGCACTCGCAGCTGTCCGGCCATGGACGCAGGCTGATGCTCCTGACGCACCCACCACGGATCGCTGTCGTATCCGGGCGGACCGCCGGCTCCGCGGCGCTGGCGGATGACTGCGCCCATCCAGGACGTCAACGGACCGCCGTAATCGGTCGCCGCCAGAGGCCCCAGCCATTCCCGCCCAATCAGCTCACCGAGCCGGCGGCAGAACACGCCGTCGGCGGGCAGCGCCCGCGGCTGCCCGGCACCACTGTCCTTCCACACCAGCTCGACCATGCCCGGGTCCAGCAGCGCGTCGGCGACCGCCACCACCTCGGGGAAGACGATCACATCCCGCCCCATGATCCGCCACCGCTCCAGATCACCACCAGCATCACCGCCCGCGACCTGATGCAGACGCCGCGGCCAGATCGTCTCCCGCTCCCAGCCCAAGGCCTGCTCCCACCAGCGGGCCACCACCGCATACGCCAAAGCGAACACCCCCTCCGGCACAACCCCGGCACGCACCGCACGCCGCGCCACCCCGGCCCACCGCCGCTGCGCAGCGCTCACCTCCGGCAGCAGCCTCACACCCAGATACTCCAGGGGCTGGTCGGCATCCGCGTCCAGGAGCCACCGCCCGTGCCCGACACACACCCGCTGCCAACGTGGCGCGTACTGTACGACCCGAGCCGCCACCCCCGTGCGCCGGGCCGTACACAGGCGGCAGCCGAACGCCACCGGCCCGCCGACCGTACCGCCGATCCGCCACACCGCCGCCGGCACTCCTTCGGCGGGTGACTTGGCGTCGCCCAGCTCCCAGGACGGCAACGCGCGCGCCAACACGTCCTCCCTGACACCGCACAGGCTCGCCAAGAGCTGCCGCCCGGCCGCGTTCAGCAGTACCTCGGCGTCGGCTCGCCCACGCCCGCCGTCATGCACAGGTTGATAGCTGCTCCATTGCCACCAAGACCGCAATGCCTTTGCTTCCATCCCGTAGCGGCTTGCGATGCGGCAGATCAGCGACGAGGTCGTTTCTCCCTGCAGAGGAGCGGTCCGCAGGAGGGAGAGGTAATGGCTCACCCCACTACGGTCTCGTGTTCGCCGTCCCGACCGGGCCCTTTCGCAACAGATGCCCAGCAGGTCGAGGGAAATCGGTTCCGCGCGGGTCGGCGGTATGGGCTGCCACCTTCAGGCTGGCTTGGCTCCTTCCGCGGGCGGTGAGCCTGTCGCGTACTTCTTGAGCTCCTTGTCCGTGAGGAGCAGGAGGTCAACCGCGCAGCCGATGCTTCTACGGAGATCACTGAGGGTGTACGGGGAGCTCGGGTTCAGTGCGTCGAGGTTCGGCTGATCGTTGAGGCCGTACTGGACACGGCGGTGATGGGCGCCGATCCCTTGGAACACCAGCGGCACCATCTTGGCCATGCGCACGTCCGTGCGCCCGGCTGTGACGAACCAGTCGTTGGGGATGGGGAAGAAGCGGTCGAATGCTTCGAGCGCGGTCGGGATCTCGTCGGCGGGGATGCCGGAGTACCTCGACATCCACTCGAACTCCTGCTCCTGCCGGTCTTCCAGGTAGAACCCGCCCCATCCCCACAGGAACTGCTGCCAGAAGGTCGCATAGCGTGGGTAGTTCGGTTGCTTGCGTAGCCACTTGATGCCGCTGTGGAAGGTCGTCGGAAGGGCGTGGTAGGTCAGGCCCTGGAAGAGCCACTTCCCTCCCTCAGCTTCCTGTTCCGGGACGCCTTCGGGGTGGGTCAGGGCGTAGTCGACCGCTGCCTTGAGGATCGAGAGGCGGGCTCGGTGTTCGAAGTATGTGCAGGCTTGGAGTTCCGGAAACGTGCCCTCGCGCATCATCGCCGTGTAGCTCGGGCTGGTTGAGGAAGGCGACTGCGGGTCGAACGAACCCCCGTCCAGTTCGTGGGCGTAGCCGAGCGACAGCTTCGGGTGCTCCTGGTATGCCTCGTACAGCATCGCCAGGGACTCCTCCGGAGCGCGCGCGAAGAAGGTGCCGTTGTTGATCTGGCGGTGGTAGGTCTTCGCTGCCTTCGCCCCCTCTTCGCCCCTCTTCGCCCGCGCATGGATGAGCTTGATGAACCTACGCTCCACGCCGTACGAGTACCACCAGAGGTCGAGGAGATACGGCTCTACGAAGGAACCGAAGCCCTTCTCCTCGAACTGCGTAGGAGCGGCTTCGAAGTCGTTGAAGCAGACGACTTCCAGCCCCAGCGGGTTCATCCGAGTCGGAGCGTTCTCGCGGCCATCCCAGTTGGTGTGGAAGAAACCGCCGTGCTGGATCTTCAGATACTGCATCCAACCGACCACCTTGAACAGATCGGTGTATCCCCAGCCCCCGCCCTTGACCTCAGTAAGCCGGCGTACGACTTCATCGTGGGTGTAGTCGGTGGTGACGATGTCGAGCTCAAGGAGATCCGTCGGATCGGACTCCACGAGCGACTTTTCTACGAAGTGTCCCGACGCCTGGAAGAGCGCGGCCACGTAGTCCTCAAGTTCATCGCCGGCCCCTGGGATGTCCGACAGTTTTACAACTCGTTCACTCATCAAACCCCCTCTGCGCAGGTCGAGACTCTATCCCCGGACATGAGGGAGCACCTCCGCTTCTGTGCCGCTGGGATGTGAGGTCAGGGGGCCGCAGGGCTACCGAGCGGCGGCCGCGGTTCGCGGATACGCCCTGCACAGAGCCTCGGACGACCTCGAGTCCCTCGGCTGCTGCGCGTGGGCCCGAAGCTGTCGCCCGGACGCCTGGCGGTCGACCTCGCGACGAGCGCGTGGGCTGTACTTATCCGGGTTCGCGCTTGCGTCGTTCAAGGTGGGCACTGCCCATCCGTGGGGTCCTTCCGGGTTCGATGACCAACCCCTCGACGCTCCGCAAAGCGAATTTCGGAGGCCGCCCGGCCTCGCCGCGCCCAGTGGAGGGTGAACCATGCGTGGTGGCGTGGGCACATGCGCTGGTACGTGGGGTGGAACCCATCCGGCTGGTATCCCCGTGTAGTGACGCCTCTGCCACGTGACTTGTGAGGGCGGAGGTTCGTTAGGTCGGGGTGCCGCGGCGTGGTCCGGGTGCGCGTACGACGGGAAGGTCGGTGCGTTCTTCGTCGCCGGTGAGTGCGTCTGCGGGTAGACGGCGGTAGTGGTGCAGGAGGTCGGACACCTGCTCGGGTGCGACGTCGACGGCGGCTACGAGCGCGGCTAGCAGTTCGGCGCGGGAGGTGCGCTCGCCGGCTGCTGCAGCCGCGCGGACCAGGATGTTCAGCCTGCGGTCGACGTCCTCGGGCCAGAGCACGGAAGTCGTGCAGCGTTGCTGCTGGCACAGCAACTCCATGGCTCCTCCTCGGTGACAGCAGATATACAACGAATATATATTGCGTGCATGGTGATGTTGGTGCAAGACCGTCAGGCTCCCGCACGGCTCGACTCCGCGGTGATCCCAGTGCGTGTGCGTGGCCGGGATCTGCAGCCCACACCGGTCTTCGACACCTACTGGCGCTTTGCCGCCGCGAGGCAGGCCGTCTATGAGGCCCGCCTCGCGGGGAAGGCCCAGCCGTGGACAGACGACCCGATTCTGGCCCGGCATCGTTTCACCAACTGCTATCGCGCCGCCGACCGCGTCAGCCAGTTCTTGATCAGTGACGTCATCTACGAAGGCGACCAAGAGTGGGACGAAGTCTTCTTCCGCACTCTGCTGCTCAAGATCTTCAACAAGGAGTCCACCTGGCGGCTGCTCTCTGATGCGCTGGGGGAGCTGCGCTGGGACGGGTACGACTACCGAGCCTATGACGATGTGCTGTCACGCACGTTCGCGGCGGGGGAGCGGCTGTACTCGGCTGCCTACATCGTGCCTCCGCCGCAGCTTGGCGAGGAGCGCAAGCACCGTAACCATCTGCGGCTGCTGGAGATGCTGATGACCTCCGATGCTCCGCAGAAGGTCGTTGCCGCACCGACCCTGAGGGATGCCTACGAGGTCCTGCTGAGCTATCCGGCCCTCGGCCCTTTCCTGGCTTACCAGTTCGTGATCGACCTGAACTATGCGGCCGAGATGCCGTTCTCGGAGATGGACTTCGTCGTAGCTGGCCCTGGTGCACGGGACGGCATCCGCAAGTGCTTCGGTCCGAGAGCCGATGGCATCGAGTCGGACGTTATCCGGTACATGGCCGAGACCCAGGACGAGCACTTTGCTCGCCTGGGCCTGGTCTTCCCCGGACTGCGAGGACGGCCGCTACAGCTGATCGATTGCCAGAACCTGTTCTGTGAGGTCGACAAATACGCGCGCGTTGCCCACCCGGATGTCGCAGGCATCAGCGGGCGCAGCCGTATCAAGCAGACCTACCGCGCTACGACGGCACCGGTGCCGGCCTGGTTCCCGCCGAAGTGGGGAATCAACGACGTGGTCCGCTGAGGCTGTCTATGCAGCCATCGGTGTGGTGCCGCTCAGCAGTGGGCGGAGGGCAGCGATAGGTCCGTCCAGGTGGGCATGCCCGGCGATGACCGTGAGAGTGCCAGGTGTCAGTCCTGCTTGGTCGGCGATGTAGGCCAAGAGCCGGCCGAGGCCCAGGTAGTTGCCGTAGGCGCGTTCGAACATGTAGTGGCTGCGATACAGCGCTGCGCCATGGACCCGGCCGTCACGGTCTAGTTGGAAGGAGCAGTGGCTCAGGCAGGGGAATCCCCGGTAAAGGTTGTCGCGGTCGGCGGCGTGGACGAGTGCCTCGGCGGGCACTTCGCCGTCGGATGGGTGCGCCAGGTCGGCCTCGTAGGCGGCCGTCATCGGACCTTTGGAGGACGCCTGTTTACGGAGCCGGCCGATGATGTTGCCAACCTGGTCAATCTGGCTCTTCTCCGCGCCCGGGTAGGAAACGAGCCGGCCGAAGTAGGTGCCGTGAGCATTGCCCGGGTACCGCCTCAGCCTCGGATATGCCGCCCGGTACCGGGCTACCAGGGTGGCATGGTCAGCAGCCTGGGCTGCGAGCGCAGCGGGGAAGATCGTACTGGCGACGGTTTCGATCAGCTGGTGCTTCTTGGCGGTACGCAGCCGGTCCAGATCAGCTCGGAAACTGATGTCGTCGGCGGTCGGGTTGGTTATGCGTACAACAGTGTGGAGGCCGGTGCGCGTCGGGTTGTCTTTGCGGTCGAGGGCGTTGCAGGCGGCGATCCAGGCGCGAGTGACATCACGGCCTGTGACATCGAAGCTGATCATGAGACCTCCTGGCATGACAGGGGATGAAGCACGGTCCAGCGGGGCTGCGCGTGTCAGTCAGGCCATACGTCGTCGACACCGGCGCGGGGTGAGTCTCGGATGACTTCCAGCTGTAGCAGTTCGTCGTGTCCGGGCACTGAGACCTGCAGGACAACAGATCCGTAGAGTTCCTCGCTCACCACGGCCGCGTCGCCGGCAGCTGGAGGAGCCCCTGCTGTCCAGAGAGACAGACCTTTGGGCAACGAGGTGAAGCCGGCGCCGTCGATACGGACGAGGAGGACGTCACCGACATCTGCGTGCAGTTGCTGAAGATGAGAGTCAGCAGTGATCACATGGACATGTGTGTTCGCAGGCAGGGCGGCACCGCCGGTCAAAGTGTGGCGGAGAGTAGCCGGGGCGATCTTTACCCAGCGACTTGCCCGGCCTTCATCCAGCAGCCGGAGATGTTGTAGGTGCCGCACAGTGCCCGCGTACGACGTACCCAGATCCCTGGCAAGGCGGTACACCTGCTCTGGACTGGCCGGGGGTCCCTGACTGATCCGCTCGAGTCCGCGCAGCACTGCTGGGCGGGGCATGAGGAACCATGCGGCGAAGGCTTCCGCGATCTTCTCGTGGTCCGGCCAGCTGCCGTTGCCCCACCGGAGTAATGGGCTGAGGTTGTCGTCGGCTGAGGTGCCGTGAAGCAGGCGATGGTGCCCCAGTTCGTGGGCAGCTGTATGCCGCTGGGTGACGATGTCGAGGTCGGCGTTGAGGAGCACGGCTGGACCGTTGTCAGAGGGTGAGACGTAGACGCCAAACAGCCGTGGCATGGGCTGAGCCATGCCGGCCACTCCAGCTACCTTCAACGCCTTGTGGACCTGTACATACCGCGTGCGGTCAATGCCGAGATCACGGTGGGCTTGGACAGCAGCGATCCCGGCGATACGGTGCGCCGTTGCCCAGTTCACCGCTTGGCGTCCTGCCCGGGATCCTCCTGCTCGGCGGCGCGGCGAAGCGAGAGGTACTCCGCGAACTCCATCACGGTCTTCTGGTCTCCGTCGGTCAGCTGGGCCAGCGCCCGCGGCAGTCCAGCCAGGGCGTACTCGCCGGCATCTGCGTCCTTCTCATCGGCCAGAAGATAGGCAACCGGCTGCCGGTACAGGCGGGCCAGCTTCTTCAGCTCCAGGCTGTCCACCCGCCGCTCACCGCGTTCGATGTCGCTGATCGCGGATCGGGGAATCCCGGTGTTGTCGGAGACGAACTGCTGCGACATGTTGAGGTAGTCGCGGGTCTTCTTGAGCCGCTCCCCGAGCTGGATCAGCTCCGGGTCGCGTGCTCTGGCGTCGGAGGAGGGAGGGTTCATGACTGCTGCCTTTCGACGATGGCTTCTAGCACCGCGCGAGCGAAGGATTGAACAGACCGTGTGGCCTGAGCCGACTCACGGTCGGCGGGAATGGTGACGGAGTAGCGCTCCTCGATGCGGGTGAGGATCTCCACGATCAGAAGTGAGTCGACTGGCAACTCGGCTCCCGCCTCTTCGAGGCCTGCGCGGACCTCCGCCGCTGATTGACCGTGCAGTTCGGCGAGAAGCTCGATGATGATCGAGGTGATCTCTTCGAGCTGTGGCGTAGCAGTACTCAGCACTTCCCCCAATCGTCTGCGTTTCCAACGGTGTTGTCCTAGGATACGACAACGTCGCGAATCCCGACAAGGGTGTCGCAAGATCAGACAAGGGAGTGGACATGGACTTCCAGCGCTACCAGCAGGCCGCCATCAAGACCCTGCAGCCCTCTGCCGACGACACCGATCCTGTCCTTGTACCCCTCTTGGGGCTTGCCGGCGAAGTTGGATCCCTCTCGACCGCCTACAAGAAGAGCCTGCGGGATGGCCCTGCCTTCGAGCAGGGCAAGCTCCAGCTCCGAGAGGAGCTCGGCGACGTACTGTGGTACGTGGCTGCTCTGGCAGACCGCTTCGGCCTCGACCTTGACGACGTTGCTGCCGCAAGTCTGGAAAAGACCAAAGATCGCTGGCGGACGACGCCAGAAGCCGAACACACCCGTTTCGATGATCGTTTTCCTGAACACGAGCGCCTGCCGCGCCAGACGAGTCTCACCTTCACCCCCACAACGCGGGACGATGGCCGCACCTTGATCGTTGTGACACGGGAGGATGGAAACCCTGCTGGGGACCCATTGACCAGCGCCTCCCACATCGAAGACGACTACCGCTTCCACGATGTGTTTCACCTCGCCCACGCGGCAGTCCTTGGCTGGTCGCCGGTCACGCGCTTCCTTCTCGGTCGCAAGCGCAGGAGTGAGACTCGGACAGATGAAGCTGAGGACGGCGGCCGTGCGATCGCGATCGAGGAAGGCATCTCGGCTCTTGTCTTTTCCTACGCAGCGCGCCACCGCTACTTCGCCGACATCAAGCATGTGGACAACGAACTTCTGACCACCATCGCCCACATGACGGGGCACCTGGAAGTGAGTATCTGCAGGGCTGCAGACTGGGAGCATGCCATCCTCACGGGCTACACAGCTTGGCGCCAGCTTCGTGAACAGAACGGTGGCATCGTGCATCTCGACCTTGATCGGCGGCTTCTTAGCGTTGAGCCTGCATGAGCAGGTTGGTTGAGCACTGTGCAGTTCCACTGACTGTCGGCCCTGTGACGGTAGACCCGGCATAGGATGATCTTTCCAGAATCTAGCTCCAAACAAGATTGAAGCATTCTGGGTGGGATGACTGTTCTGACGGAGCCTCTGCATGGGCTTGACGATCATGTTTTCATCCTTTGACGTCTGGGGAGGATGGCGTGAAACCGGACGCGATCCATGCGTCCTGAGGGCGTCTTTCTAGGGGTGGGTATGGCTCAGGGCACTGTGAAGTGGTTCAACGGCGAGAAGGGCTTCGGGTTCATCTCGCCTGATGCTGGGGGTGCTGATGTCTTCGTTCATTTCAGCGCGATCGTGGGCACGGGCTTCAGGAACCTGGAGGAGAACCAACGGGTCGAGTTCGAGGTGACCCAGGGACAGAGGGGCCCGCAGGCCGCCGACGTCCGAGGGGTCTGAACCCGCTGGGCTGACCCAGCATGAGCGGAGTCAGCCCAGGCCGGGACCTCAGTGATCTTCCTCGCACAGCAGACAGTCCAACTGGGCTGCCTACTGCTGCCAGCCGGGCCCGCGGAGCGGGCCTTGGCCTGAAGGCGGAGCCGGAAGGCCAGGTGGGGGAGCGCAGCGGACCCACCCAACGGGCCGAAGGCCCGGACCCCGTGAAACGGGGTCACCTCCCCGAGCGAAGCGAGGGGAGTCCCTAGGCCGGCAAAGCCGGCCCGCTCTGGTGGAGCGCAGCGGAACCAGAGCAGTCCGAAGCGAAGCGCAGGACCCCGGCCCCGAAGGGGCCGGCTATAGCCCGGAGCGAAGCGGAGAGCTCGGGCCCGAAGGGCCCCGGCCGAGCGCAGCGAGGCCGTTCGGTCCTGATCGCG
>NZ_JBSGXB010000148.1:0-17649 GCF_053609185.1 Streptomyces sp. NPDC054956
CCCGAAGGGTCCGGGCGAAGCCCGGTTTCGGGAAGGGGCGGGGTGGGGGAAAGTTCCCTGCCCGACGATGCCGCCGCCGGGCTCGTCGCCGCGCTCGCGTTCCCGGAGCGGGTCGCCAGGGCCAAGGGCTCGGGGGCCTTCCTCATGGCCTCCGGGACCGCCGCCGAGCTCGGCGAGGGATCACCGCTGCGCAGCGCGCCCTGGCTGGCCGTCGCGGTCGCCGACAGGCCCCCGCACTCGGCATCCGCCCGCATCCGCCTCGCGGCCCTCCTCGACGAGGACACCGCCCGCGCGGCCGCCGACCATCTGTTCCGCTCGGGCGAGGAGGTGCACTGGGAGGACGGAGACCTGGTCGCCCGCTCCGTGGAACGGCTCGGCGCCATCGAGCTGGCCGCGCGCCCCCTGCGGAATCCCGACCCGGACCTCGTGCGCGGGGCCCTGCTCGAAGGCCTGCGCAGCGAAGGGCTCGGCCTGCTGCGCTGGTCCCCGGACTCCCTGGGGCTCCGGGCCCGGCTCGGCTTCCTGCACCGCACGCTCGGCGCGCCCTGGCCCGACGTGGAGGACGACCGGGAACTGCTGGCCCGCGCCGACGACTGGCTCGAGCCCGAGCTGTCGCGGGCCCGACGCCGCTCCGACCTGGCCCGGATCGACGCCGGGCAGGCCCTGAACCGGCTGCTGCCGTGGGCCACCGGGGAGGCCGCCCGCCTCGACGAGCTGGCTCCGGAGCGGATCGAGGTGCCGAGCGGCTCCCGGATCCGCCTCGACTACGCCGCCGAGCACGGGCAGCCCGTACTCGCCGTGAAGCTCCAGGAACTGTTCGGGCTGGCCGAGACCCCCCGGGTCGCGGGGGTTCCCGTACTCGTGCACCTGCTGTCGCCCGCCGGGCGGCCCGCCGCCGTGACCGCAGACCTCGCGTCGTTCTGGCAGGGCGGCTACCTCGCCGTCCGCGCCGAGCTGCGCGGCCGCTACCCCAAGCACCCGTGGCCGCAGGACCCGGCGACCGCCGAGCCCACCCGGCACACCAACGCCCGGCTCAGGCGGTGAACGGTCCCGCGTCCTCCCCGGGGCGCCGGCCGCGCGCCTCCAGCCACAGCGCGAACCCGAAGAGCACGAGGCCGCCGGCCGCGAGGCCGATCGGCGCGTAGGTGTGCAGGGCGAGCACCTTCGTACGGTTCGACTTGACCAGGTCGACGGTGTAGTTGCTGTAGTCCTCGCGCATCTTCACGTGCCCGGCGAAGACGGTGAGCTTGCCGTCGGGACCGCCGGCCGCGATGCCGCCGCGCATCTCCTGCTTGATCTCCTGCTCGGCGTTGACGGGCGCCCCGGTCACCGGGTCCACCCAGAACATCGCCTTGGTCGAGTACCAGAGGCTGGTGCCGGTGGTCTGCTCGAAGGTGGCCGGGTCGATGCCCTCGATCGGCATCTTCTTCGGCAGCGAGACCTTCGTCCAGGGAACGGTCTGCTCGTAGTAGTAGACGTCCACGCCCTTGAACTTGCGCGGGCCCACGTAGTGGATGGGCGAGGAGCTGCGGGTCTGCGCGTCGAAGTACAGGTAGTCGCGCGGCTCGGTGAAGAACGGCCACTTGAACTCGATGCCCTCGCGCTTGACCGGGTCCCCGTCCACCGCCTCGCCGGTGGCGTGCACCGGGTCCTGGGTGTGGGCGTCGAAGATGTAGCGCTCGGGGATCTGGGAGACCATCTTCCCGTCCGGTCCCATGATGTAGGTGAGCGTGTCCCAGACGACCACGTCCTTGCCGGCGCTCGCCTCGATCTCCCTCGACGCCTCGACGTTGCCCTTGAGGGTCTGGACGATGGTGACCTTGTCGACCTTCTTCGGCTCCATGCCCGTGGTGTAGTCGAGGAGGGTCGCGTCCTTCGCCTCCAGGACCACCTCCTGGTACTGGTTCGGCGGGATCTTCGCGAGCCTGGGGTACGCGTACCAGCGCAGCAGCGGTGCGAGGGCTGCGCAGAACACGGCTAGGGCCAGCAGGACAAGGCTTGCTCTGCGTCGCACGGCCGGTCCCTCCTCTACTTTCCGGGCGCGGCGGGCGCGGTGGTGAGCAGGGGCTTCGGTGAGGTCTTGCCTTCCGGCACCCCCATCGCCGTGATGGCGAAAACGAGGAGCACCGCGAGGACGAGACCGCTGGCGGCGGCGACGATTGCGCGCATGCCGGGGCCTCCGGAATCTGATTGGTCGTCAGGGCGGGGGCACCGTAGCAATGCGGGTGACAGATGAGAACCGTTTGCGCCACCGATCACGCCGTGACCGCGACCGGCAGGTCCGGGCGGCGGGACCTCGGCGGCCGTTACGGGGCCTTGGCGGCCTCCGGAGCGGCCGCGGACGGGGACGAGGGCGAGGCCGGGGACGGCGTCGGCTTCGGGGAGGGCACGGGCGCGGGCGCGGCGGAAGGCTCGGGCTTCGGGGCCGGGGAGGGCGAGGCCGAGGGGGTGGGCACCGGGCTCGGCGTGGGGGTGGGCGTCGGAGTCGGAGTCGGCTCGGGCTCCGGTGTGGGCGTGGGGGTCGGGGTCGGCGTGGGAGTCGGCGTGGGGGTGGGCGTCGGCGGCGTGGGGCTGGGCGTGGGGGTCGAGGTAGGCGTCGGCGTCGGCTCGGGCTTCGGCGTAGGCGTGGGGCTCGGTGCGGGAGTCGGAGCCGGGCTCGGCGTCGGAGTCGGTGTCGGCTCCGGGGTGGGCTTCGGTGTGGGCTTCGGGGCCGGGACCACCGTGCTGCCGCTGCCGGCGGCGTCCGGGACCTCGTGCGTCCCCTTCAGGTAGTACGTGAACCACGACCGCACCGTCCGCAGGTACGCCGAGGACTGGTTGTAGGAGAGAACCGCCCGGTCCAGGTCCGCTTCCACCCGCAGGTCGCGGGTGCCCGCGCACAGGTAGCGCCCGGCCGCGAGCGCCGCGTCGTACACGTTGTTGGGGTCGCGCTTGCCGTCGCCGTTGCCGTCCTGGCCCCACGAGGCCCACGTGGACGGGATGAACTGCATCGGCCCGACCGCCCGGTCGTACCGGGCGTCCCCGTCGTAGGCCCCGCCGTCCGTGTCCGTGATGTTCGCGAAGCCGTTGCCGTCGAGCACGGGGCCCAGGATCGGCCGCAGCGTCGTACCGGCGGCGTCGACGCGGCCCCCGCGCGCCTGTCCGGACTCGACCTTGCCGATCGCCGCGAGGAGCTGCCAGCGCAGACCGCAGCCGGGGTCGCGCTCGCCGACCACCTGTTCCGCGTGCCGGTACGCGGCGAGCACGCTCGCCGGTATCCCCTGGGAGCCCTCCGCCCCGCCCATGGCCACGGGTTCGTTGGAGGTTCCCGCTTCCCCGGCAGTCTGCTGCACGGGCGGCGTCGCCGCCGATCCGTCCTCGGGGAGCAGGACGGCGGGCGGCTCGGGGCTGGAGAGCGGCGGGAGGGCGGTGAAGTAGGAGGTGTCGCCGGCGGATCCGTCGGGGACGGGGGCGGGCGCCGCGCCCTCGCCGGCCGCGGCCACCGGTCCGTCGTGGCCGGCTCCCGGCCCCTGCGAGGCGGTCATCGCGGCGGCCACGAGGGCGGAGACCAGTACGGCGGCCCCGCCCCTGCGCATCACCCGCCCCAGTCGGGCCGATATCCGCGCCGTCATCCGAAACCGAGCCGCCATGAGCCGGACCCCTCCCCCTCGACGTCGGCGTGACCCTATGTCAACTCGCTGCGAGGGGCACGCATCCCGGGTGGGAATTCACGACTTCCCCACGCTTTGCGCAGGTCACTCATACTGGGCGTGCTGATCGAACAGTCCCGTCGATGCGAGGTGTCATGCCGTTCACCCTCAGCCACGCGGCCGCCGTACTCCCGGGCATCCGCCGGACCGGGCGTGCGCGGGGCCCCCTCGTCGCCTCGGCCCTGGTCCTCGGGTCGTTCGCCCCGGACACCTTCTACTTCGCGGACACGGTCGTCTCGGGCGTCAAGCCGTACGGCACGTTCACGCACTCCCTGCCGGGCATCGTGACGGCCGACGCCGCACTGACCGCCGTGCTCGCCGCGTGCTGGCTGCTGCTGCGCGAACCGCTGATCGCGCTCCTGCCGCGACGCCGGCGGGGCCGGGTGCACGCCTTCGTACGGGGCGAGCAGTGGCGCGGGCGGCAACTGCCCGGGCTGGTCCTCTGGTTCTACCTCTCGGCGGTCATCGGTTCCCTGACGCACGTGGTGTGGGACAGCTTCACGCACATCGACCGCTTCGGTACGCGCACGATGCCGGAGCTGGGCGAGCCGCTCGCCTTCGGGCTTCCCCTCTACTCCTACCTCCAGTACGGCACTTCGGCGCTCGCGGCCTGCGGTCTGCTCTGGTTCACGGTGACGGCGCTGCGCCGGCTTCCGGACTCCCCCGCCCCGGCGTCCGTCCCGGTGCTGCGCCGGGCCGAGGTGTGGGGCGCGCTCGCGCTGGTCCTCGTGTGCGTGGGGGCCGGTATCACGATGCGCGTACTGCGCTTCTTCACCTTCTTCGACCGGATCCGCACCCCGCTCGACATCATCCCGACCATCTGCTTCGGCGCGGGCGGCGGCCTCGCCGTGGCGCTCCTCCTCTACGGGATCCTCGTGCGCCTGATCCACCGGCGCGACCGGAGCCCCGCGGCATCGGACGCGGACACCGGCCCGGGGCCGGGCTCGGATTCCGACGAGGAAACGCGAACGCCCGTCCCCGCCGCGTAGGCGGGGACGGGCGCTGCCGGCCGTCGGGGCGCCGGGGATCAGTGCGCGGCGGACTCCCAGTCGGGGCCGACGCCCACGGACACGTCCAGCGGGGCCCGGAGGTCGACGGCCGCGCCCATCTCGCGGCGCACCATCTCCTCCACCTTCTCCCGCTCACCGGGGGCGATCTCCAGCACGATTTCGTCGTGGACCTGGAGCAGCATCCGCGACTTCAGCCCGGCTCCGGCGATCGCCTTGTCCACGCGCAGCATCGCGACCTTGACGATGTCGGCGGCGGTGCCCTGGATCGGGGCGTTCAGCGCCATCCGCTCGGCGGCCTCGCGGCGCTGGCGGTTGTCGCTGTTGAGGTCGGGGAGGTAGCGGCGGCGGCCGAAGACCGTCGCCGTGTAGCCGGTGGCACGGGCCTCCTCGACCACGCGGCCCAGGTAGTCCCGGACCCCGCCGAACCGCTCGAAGAACGTCTCCATCAGGCCGCGGGCCTCGCCGGGCTCGATATTCAGCTGCTGGGCGAGGCCGAACGCGGAGAGCCCGTACGCCAGGCCGTAGGACATGGCCTTGATCTTGCGGCGCATCTCGGCGTCGACCTCGGAGCGCTCGACCCCGAACACCTGGGAGGCGACGGTGGTGTGCAGGTCCTCGCCGGACAGGAACGCCTCGATCAGGCCCTCGTCCTCGGAGAGGTGGGCCATGACGCGCAGCTCGATCTGGCTGTAGTCGGCGGTCATGAGGGACTCGAACCCCTCGCCGACGACGAAGCCGCGGCGGATGGCCCGGCCCTCGTCGGTGCGTACCGGCACGTTCTGCAGGTTGGGGTCGGTGGAGGACAGGCGTCCGGTCGCGGCGACGGTCTGGCTGAAGCTGGTGTGCACCCGGCCGTCGGCGGCGATGCACTTGACCAGGCCCTCGACGGTGACGCGCAGCTTGGCCTGCTCCCGGTGGCGGAGCATGATCACCGGCAGTTCGTGGTCGGTCTGCGTGGCCAGCCAGGCCAGTGCGTCCGCGTCCGTGGTGTAGCCGGTCTTGGTCTTCTTCGTCTTCGGCAGGTCCAGCTCGCCGAAGAACACCTCCTGGAGCTGCTTGGGCGAGCCGAGGTTGAACTCGTGGCCGACGGCCGCGTGCGCTTCCTTGACCGCCTGCTGCACGGCGCCCGCGAACTGCTGCTCCATGCCTTCCAGGTGGGCCTGGTCGACGGCGATGCCGGCCCGTTCCAGCCGGGCCAGCAGCTCGGAGGTGGGCAGTTCCATGTCGTGCAGCAGCTCGGCGGCGCCCACCTCGGGCAGTTTGACGGCGAAGGCGTCCCCGAGGTCCAGGACGGCGCGGGCCTGCGCCATCAGGGCTTCGGCCTCGGCGGTGTCGTCGGCGCCGAAGGCGAGCTGCCCGTCGGCGGCGGCGGGCGCCAGCTCCCGGTGCAGGTACTCCTGGGACAGCGCGTCCAGGGCGAAGGAGCGCCGGCCGGGCTTGACCAGGTAGGCGGCGAGCGCGGTGTCCATGGTGACGCCGGCCAGGGTCCAGCCGTGCTCCGGGAAGACCCGCATCAGGCCCTTGGCGTTGTGCACCACCTTGGGCTTCGCGGCGTCGGCGGCCCAGGCGGCGAAGGCCCGGTCGTCGGCCTCGTCCAGCGCGGACGGCTCGAACCAGGCGGCAGCTCCCCCGGCCGAGGCCAGGGCGATCTCCGAGACGCTGCCGGTGCCCAGGGCCCAGCTGTCGACGGTGGAGATGCCGAGCGGGGCGCCCGCGTGGCTCTCCAGCCACGGCGCGAGCTCGCCGGCGCCGAGCACGGAGCCGTCGAGTTCGACGGCGGCGGCCGCGGGGGCCGGGGCCTGCGCCTCGGCCGCGCCGGGGTCGACGGCGAGCAGCCGCTCGCGCAGCGAGGCGTTGCGGATCTCCAGTACGTCCAGGACGGTGGTGACGGCGGTCCGGTCGTAGGGGGCTCGGGCCAGGTCGGCGGGGGTCTTGGGGAGGGCGACGTCCTTGACCATCTCGGTCAGGACGCGGTTGAGCTTCACGGCGTCCAGGTGGTCGCGGAAGTTCTGCCCGGCCTTGCCCTTGACCTCTTCGGCGCGCTCGACGAGCTCCTTGAACGACCCGAACTGGGTGATCCACTTGGCGGCGGTCTTCTCGCCGACGCCCGGGATGCCGGGGAGGTTGTCGGACGGGTCTCCGCGCAGCGCCGCGAAGTCCGGGTACTGCTGGGGGGTGAGCCCGTACTTCTCCTCGACCTTCTCGGGCGTGAAGCGGGTGAGCTCGGAGACGCCCTTGGTCGGGTAGAGCACGGTGGTGTGCTCGGAGACCAGCTGGAAGGAGTCGCGGTCGCCGGTGACGATCAGGACGTCGAAGCCGAGGGCCTCGGCCTGCGTGGCCAGCGTCGCGATCACGTCGTCGGCCTCGAAGCCGTCGACGGCGAACCGCGGCACGCTCATCGCGTCGAGGAGCTCGCCGATCAGCTCGACCTGCCCCTTGAACTCGTCGGGGGTCTTGGAGCGGTTCGCCTTGTACTCCGGGAACTCCGCCGAGCGCCACGTCTTGCGGGACACGTCGAACGCCACCGCGAAGTGCGTGGGCGCCTCGTCGCGCAGCGTGTTCGCCAGCATCGACGCGAACCCGTAGATGGCGTTCGTCGGCTGCCCGGTCGCGGTCGTGAAGTTCTCCGCGGGCAGCGCGAAGAACGCCCGGTACGCCAGGGAGTGCCCGTCCATGAGCATCAGGCGGGGGCGGTCCGCTGCGGTCGGCTGGTCGGTCTTCTTCGATGCTGAATCTGCCACGCCCCCGATCCTAGGCCGCCGCACCGACAATTCCGGACGGGCTGCGCGGCCGGTGAGAACGGCCGGTCGGAGCGGCCGGTCAAATCCGGCGTCGGCGACTGCCACGGGGCGTGACAGGATCGGATGTGTACGAGAAGACTGCTCAAAGGGGAGCGACATGGCCACCAAGCCGCCCGCAGGTGATCCGGTTCAGGACGCGCCGCAGGTCGCGCCCCCTCAACACGCGGCCGCGGGGCTGCCCGCGATCGGGCACACCCTGAGGATCGCGCAGCAGCAGATGGGGGTGGCCCGCGCCGCCCGCACCCTCCTCAAGGTCAACCAGAAGAACGGGTTCGACTGCCCCGGCTGCGCCTGGCCCGAGGGCGACAAGCGGCACACCGCCGAGTTCTGCGAGAACGGCGCCAAGGCCGTCGCGGAGGAGGCCACGCTGCGCCGGGTCACTCCCGAGTTCTTCGCCGCCCACCCGCTCGCCGACCTTCAGACGCGCTCCGGGTACTGGCTGGGCCAGCAGGGCCGGATCACGCAGCCGATGTATCTGGCGGAGGGCGCCGACCGCTACGAGGCCGTCGGCTGGGAGCGGGCCTTCGCGATCATCGCGGAGGAGCTGCGCGCCCTCGGCTCCCCCGACGAGGCCCTCTTCTACACCTCGGGCCGCACCAGCAACGAGGCGGCCTTCCTCTTCCAGCTCTTCGTCCGCGAGTTCGGCACCAACAACCTCCCCGACTGCTCGAACATGTGCCACGAGTCCTCGGGCTCCGCACTGAACGAGACGATCGGCATCGGCAAGGGCAGCGTCTCCCTCGAAGACCTCCACCAGGCCGACCTGATCATCGTCGCCGGGCAGAACCCGGGCACCAACCACCCCCGCATGCTCTCCGCACTGGAGAAGGCCAAGTCCGCGGGCGCGAAGATCATTTCGGTGAATCCGCTGCCCGAGGCCGGCATGGAGCGGTTCAAGAACCCGCAGACCCCCCTCGGCATGCTCAAGGGCACCGCCCTCAACGACCTCTTCCTCCAGATCCGCATCGGCGGCGACCAGGCCCTCTTCCGCCTCCTCAACAAGCTCGTCCTCGAGACGGAGGGCGCCACCGACGAGGCGTTCATCCGCGAGCACACCCACGGGTACGAGGAGTTCGCGGCCGCCGCCAAGGACACCGACTGGGCCGAGACCCTCACCGCGACCGGCCTGACCCGCCCCGAGATCGAACGCGCCCTGGCCATGATCCTGGCCTCGAAGCGCACCATCGTCTGCTGGGCCATGGGCCTGACCCAGCACAAGCACTCCGTCGCCACCATCCGCGAGGTCGTCAACCTGCTGCTCCTGCGCGGCGCGATCGGCCGCCCCGGCGCCGGCGTCTGCCCGGTGCGCGGCCACTCCAACGTGCAGGGCGACCGCACCATGGGGATCTTCGAACGCCCCGCGCCCGCCTTCCTCGACGCCCTCGACAAGGAATTCGGCATCACCTCGCCCCGCGGGCACGGCTTCGACGTCGTCCGCTCCATCCAGGCCCTGCGCGACGGCGAGGCCAAGGTCCTCTTCGCCATGGGCGGCAACTTCGTCGGCGCCACCCCCGACACCGAGGTCACCGAGGCCGCGATCCGCCGCGCCTCCCTGACCGTGCACGTCTCCACCAAGCTCAACCGCTCCCACGCGGTCACCGGCCGGCGCGCCCTGATCCTGCCCACCCTCGGCCGCACCGACAAGGATCAGCAGGCGTCCGGCAAGCAGTTCGTGACCGTCGAGGACTCCATGGGCATGGTCCACTCCTCGCGCGGCAACCTCGCCCCCGCCTCCCCGCACCTGCTCTCCGAGCCCGCGATCGTGGCCCGCATGGCCCGCGCCGTCCTCGGCGAGGCTTCCAGGACCCCGTGGGAGGAGTTCGAGCGGGACTACGCCGCCATCCGCGACCGGATCTCCCGCGTCGTCCCCGGCTTCGAGGACTTCAACGCCCGCGTCGCCCGCCCCGGCGGCTTCCAGCTCCCGCACCCCCCGCGCGACGAGCGCCGCTTCCCCACCACGACCGGCAAGGCCAATTTCACCGCCGCGCCCGTGGAGTACCCGCGCGTCCCGGCGGGCCGCCTCCTCCTGCAGACCCTGCGCAGCCACGACCAGTACAACACCACCATCTACGGCCTCGACGACCGCTACCGCGGCATCACCGGCGGCCGCCGCGTCGTCATGGTCAACCCCGAGGACGCCGCCGAGCTCGGCCTCGCCGACGGCTCGTACACCGACCTCGTCAGCGAATGGCGCGACGGCGTCGAACGGCGCGCCCCCGGCTTCCGCGTCGTGCACTACCCGACCGCCCGCGGCTGCGCCGCCGCCTACTACCCCGAGACCAACGTGCTGGTACCGCTCGACTCCACCGCGGACACCAGCAATACCCCGGCGAGCAAGTCCGTCGTCGTGCGCTTCGAACCGGCCTGATAGAACGCCCCTATCAATAAGCAGGACCATCTGGTTAACGAGCGTTGACGAACGGAGTCGGCCCATGGGCGAGCAGCACGCGGTGAAGTTCCCGCAAGAGGTCATCGAGGAGTACGCGGCCCTGGGCATCGACCTGCCCTCCCTGTTCTCCGCGGGCGACCTCGGCAAGAGGATGGACATCCAGATCCTCGAAGCGTCCGCCGAGCGCGTCGTCGCCACCATGCCCGTCGAGGGCAACACCCAGCCGTACGGACTCCTGCACGGCGGGGCCTCCGCCGTCCTGGCCGAAACCCTCGGCTCGGTCGGCGCGATGATGCACGGCGGCAGCACCAAGATCGCCGTCGGCGTGGACCTGAACTGCACCCATCACCGCGGCGCACGGTCCGGCCTGGTCACCGGGGTCGCCTCCCCCGTCCACCGGGGCCGCTCCACCGCCACGTACGAGGTCGTCATCACCGACGAGCAGGACCGCCGGGTCTGCACCGCCCGCCTCACCTGCCTGCTGCGCGACGTAAACCCGCAACAGGACGGCAACAACTAGCCGTTGCCCTCGTCGCGGCGCCGGTCTAGCGTTCCCGCATGGGATCCGGACCGGCGCCGTTTCGCGCCCGGGCCGCGGCGGCGACGGCAGCGCTGCTGGCCGCCGCACCGCTCGGCTGCGCCACCGGCGACCCCTCCGCCCGTGACACCCCGGCCGGAACCACCCCGGCTCCCGACGCCACCCCGCCCCAGCGGCTGTGCACCGACCTGATCACCCACTGGGCCGGCGTCATCCTCGACGCCGGCGAGGGCCAGGACGCCGTCCACCTCGACTACCAGGCCATGGGCCTGTCCGGCGGCCAGAACGAGATCCTCCTCGCCGTCCTCGCCGACGCCCGCGCCGCACAGCGCGCCAAGGGCCCCGCCGCCGCCCGCGAGCTCACCGCCCGGGAGGCGGAGCGCCGCTGCGCCGACCGCTACCGCTCCGGCGTCCCGACCGGGGGGCCCTGGCAGTGAGCGGAGGAATCGGCCCGATCGAGCCGGGAGAGGGCACCGAGGCCCACGAGAGCCCGCACCGGGAGCCCCGTACGCCCCGGGGGCCCCGGTGGGCCCGCGAGCTCTACGCGGGCCACCGGCGGGCCGTCCTGGCCGCCGCAGCCCTGACCTGCGCTTCGGCCGTGGCCGTGGCCTCTGCCGCGATCTACGCCGCCCGGCCCCGGCCCGCCCCCTACGTACCGCCCGCACCCTCGCAGGTCTTCTCCCTCACCTACGTCGAGCCCCTGGCGCCGACGCCCGCCGGGAACGCCTTCGCGTTCACCGTGCGTGTGCGCACGGCATCCGGGCCGGCCGTCACCCTGGAGCGTCTGTCGCAACCCTCGCGGGCGCTGAAGGTCGAGATCGAGCCATCGCTTCCGGCCACGGTCGCGGCCGGCGAGACGCGCGACCTCGTCGTACGGATTCAGGTGACCGACTGCGTGCATGTGGCACGGAATTCCGGACTCCCCCTGATCGAAGTAACCCTGAGTAATGAATTTCAGAAAGAAGAGCACACCTACATCCCCGGTGACCTATATGCCAGGGATCTCTCCGTCGCTCTGACCAGGGCTTGTCCCGCAACGCGAGACGAGGTGACCCGGGCGCCGTCATGACCAAAACTCCCCAGAGTCCTGGCCGGACAGCACTCAAACCGCCTAACGGTCCTTGCATCGTCTCACCATGCGGACAAGACGAAACGGCCGGAATTCCCCCGTTCCACCCCCAGAGATCCGCTATGCATTACGCCGCGGCATAACAAGAGCGTCACATCATTGGCCTCGACACTCCATAACGTCCTCGGACCCGCTTAGAGTCACGGCCAGTCACCGCGACCAGCCGGATTCCTTCGCAGTTCGGTTCCCCGCGTTCGACACGGTGCGTCCCACGGGGGACGCAGTGCCAGGAAAGGACTGATCGTGCGTCAGCGTTCTCTCATTGCCGTGACCGCCGCGCTCGCCGCGGGCGCCCTCACTCTCACCGCCTGTGGCTCGCGTGACGACAAGGCCGGTGGCACCGGCGACGCCGCCGAGACCACCGTCGTCATCGGCGTAGACGCCCCCCTGACCGGCGACCTCTCGGCCCTCGGCCTCGGCATCAAGAACTCCGCCGACCTCGCCGCCAAGCAGGCCAACGAGAAGAAGTACGTCAAGGGCGTCACCTTCAAGATCCAGGCCCTCGACGACCAGGCCCAGGCCGCCTCCGGTCAGCAGAACGCCACCAAGCTCGTCGCGGACAAGAGCGTCCTCGGTGTCGTCGGCCCGCTGAACTCCTCCGTCTCGGAGTCCATGCAGAAGGTCTTCGACGACGCCAAGCTCGCCCAGATCTCCCCCGCCAACACCAGCCCCTCCCTCACCCAGGGGCCGAAGTGGGCGACGGGCCAGAAGACCCGCACCTACAAGAGCTACTTCCGCACCGCCACCACGGACGCCATCCAGGGCCCGTTCGCGGCGCAGTACCTCTTCAACAAGGGGGGCAAGAAGAAGGTCTTCATCATCGATGACAAGAAGACCTACGGCGCCGGCCTCGCCGGAACCTTCAAGGGCGAGTTCACCAAGCTCGGCGGCCAGGTCGTCGGCGAAGGCCACATCGACCCGGAGAGCAAGGACTTCTCCGCCATCGTGACCGAGGTCCGCAGCTCCGGCGCCGACGTGGTCTACTACGGCGGCGAGTACCCCGCGGCCGGCCCGCTCAGCAAGCAGATCAAGGCCTCCGGCACCAACATCCCGCTCGTCGGCGGTGACGGCATCTACGACAAGAAGTACGTCGAGCTCGCCGGCCCCGGCTCCGCCGGTGACCTGGCCACCTCGGTCGGCGCCCCCGTCGAGAGCCTGCCGTCCGCCAAGGACTTCGTCGCCAACTACACCAAGGCCGGCTACAAGGAGCCCTTCTCCGCCTACGGCGGCTACTCCTACGACTCCGCCTGGGCGATCATCGAGGCCGTCAAGGCCACCGTCGACGCCAACGGCGGCAAGCTCCCCGCCGACGCCCGCGCCAAGGTCCTCGCGGCCGTCCAGGGTGTCTCCTTCGACGGTGTGACCGGCAAGGTCTCCTTCGACGAGTTCGGTGACGCCACCAACAAGCAGCTGACCGTCTACAAGGTCGAGGGCAACGACTGGAAGTCCGTCGAGTCCGGCACCTTCGGCGGCTGACCTCCACCCGTCACCCACCGGTAGCAGGTAGTCCGCTCGAACGGCCTGCCGCCGGCGCACCACCCCACTTGCCGCGCGGGGCGCGCACAACAAGCGCCCCGCGCGGTGTCACATCCGTCGAAAGACTCGGAGGACCTGCGGTGCACGAACTGCCGCAACAGCTGGTCAACGGCCTGCTACTGGGATCCATGTACGGGCTCGTCGCCATTGGCTACACGATGGTCTACGGCATCGTCCAGCTCATCAACTTCGCGCATGGCGAAATCTTCATGACCGGCGGATTCGGCGCCCTCACCGTCTGGCTGATGCTCCCCGGGGGCACCACCATGTGGATCGCCCTCCCGCTCATGATCATCGGCGCGGTCATCGTCGCCACCCTGATCGCCGTCGGCGCAGAACGCTTCGCCTACCGGCCCCTGCGCAGCGCACCCCGGCTCGCCCCGCTCATCACCGCCATCGGCCTCTCGATCGCCCTCCAGCAGGCGGTCTGGGCCTGGTACCCGGGAGCAGAAGCCTCGCTGATCTTCCCCGAGATCCCCGGCGGACCCTTCCACCTCGGCAGCGTCACCATCCAGACCGGTGACGTCTTCCTCCTGATCGCCGCCCCCATCTCCATGGCCTTCCTCGGCTTCTTCGTCAAGAAGACCCGCACCGGCCGCGGCATGCAGGCGACCGCCCAGGACCCCGACACCGCCAAGCTCATGGGCATCAACACCGACCGCATCATCACCACCGCGTTCGCGCTCGGAGCCGTCTTCGCCGCCATCGGAGCCGTCGCCTACGGCCTCAAGTACGGCGAAGTCCAGTTCAAGATGGGCTTCCTCCTCGGCCTCAAGGCCTTCACCGCCGCCGTCCTCGGAGGCATCGGCAACATCTACGGCGCCATGGTCGGCGGCCTGGTCCTCGGCCTCGCCGAAACCCTGACCACCGTCTACGTCGCCGACATCCCCGGCTTCGAACAGCTCGGCGGCCAGTCCTGGGGTAACACCTGGGCGTTCGTACTTCTCATCCTCGTGCTCCTCTTCCGGCCTCAAGGCCTGCTGGGCCAGCGCGTGGCGGACAGGGTGTGACCTCCATGACGACCAACACCGCGGACACCGCGAACACCAACGCACCGGCCAAGGGCTTCATCCCGATCCCCGAGAAGACGGCCCGCGCCCTCGCCACCGCAGGCGGCGCACTCACCGTCGTCTCCGCCTTCCTCGCCTGGACCTGGACCAAGGCCTACCCCGGAGACCTCACCGTCTACGGCTACCCCGGCGGCCTCCAGTGGCTCGTCCTCATCGGCGGCGCCCTCACGACCCTCTTCGGCCTCGCCTCCTACGGAGTCAAGGGCCTGGGCTGGCTCACCCCCGCCGGCGCCGACGCCGCGATCAAGCTCGCCGCCCTCGCCGCGTTCGTCACCACCTGGTTCACCGTCATCTCCATCGTCTGGGAAATCGGCCTCCTCGTCGACCTCGAACCCGGAGCCGGCGTAGCCGCCGTCGTCAGCCTCCTCGCCGTCATCGGCGCCTTCGCGCTCCCCTTCGAGCGCCCCGCACTCGAAGGCCCCGACCCCGACGACACCGGCTGGGACAAGTTCAAGCACGAAGCCGGCAACAAGTGGACGACCTTCAAGGCCGCCTTCGCCTCCGGCCCCCTCAAGCCCGCCCGCACCCTGCCGGCATGGGCCGAGATCCTCCTGATCGCCGCCGTCCTCGGCCTCGCGCTCTTCGTCTTCACCTACGGCATCACCACCGCCTACCAGGAACTCTTCGTCGGCTTCCTGATCACCGCCGCATTCGGTGCCGCAGCACTCTTCA
Organism: Streptomyces sp. NPDC054956; assembly: GCF_053609185.1. Classification (NCBI taxonomy): domain Bacteria; kingdom Bacillati; phylum Actinomycetota; class Actinomycetes; order Kitasatosporales; family Streptomycetaceae; genus Streptomyces; species Streptomyces sp. NPDC054956. The sequence continues at coordinate 14,835 of NZ_JBSGXB010000148.1, forward strand.
AGGCGGGCCTCTTCGCCCGCATGACCACCCTCACCAACCGCCACCGCAACGTCGCCCTCGTCGGCGCCTTCGCCGCCGCGGCCGTCTTCCCCCTCACCCAGACCGACGACCAGTACGCGAACCTCGGCGTCAACATCCTGATCTTCGCCACCGTCGCACTCGGCCTGAACATCGTCGTCGGCCTCACCGGCCTCCTCGACCTCGGCTACGTCGCCTTCCTCGGCGTCGGCGCCTACACCGCGGCCCTGGTCTCCGGCTCCCCCAACTCGCCCTTCGGCGTGCACCTCCCCTTCTGGGCCGCACTCCTCCTCGGCGCAGCCGCCTCCATGGTCTTCGGCGTCCTCATCGGCGCACCCACCCTGCGCCTGCGCGGCGACTACCTCGCCATCGTGACGCTCGGCTTCGGTGAGATCTTCCGCATCACCATGAACAACCTCGACGGCACCTCCGGGCCCGACGTCACCAACGGCCCCAACGGCATCGCGGGCATCCCGAACGTCAACCTCTTCGGATTCGACTTCGGCGCCACCCACACCATCGCCGGATTCACCATCGGCCGCTTCGGCAACTACTTCCTGCTGATGCTCCTGATCACCCTCATCGTGGTGCTCGTCTTCCGCCGCAGCGCGGAATCCCGCATCGGCCGCGCCTGGGTCGCCATCCGCGAGGACGAAACCGCCGCCGAAGCCATGGGCATCAACGGCTTCCGCGTCAAGCTCATCGCCTTCGCCCTCGGCGCCACCCTCGCCGGCCTCGCAGGAGCCGTCCAGGCACACGTCAGCTACACGGTCACCCCCGACCAGTACACCTTCGCCAACGCCGTACCCCCGAACTCCGCGTTCCTGCTCGCCGCGGTAGTCCTCGGCGGCATGGGAACCATCTCCGGACCCCTCGTCGGCGGATCGCTGCTCTACCTGATCCCCAACAAGCTCCAGTTCCTCGGCGACTACCAGCTCCTCGTCTTCGGCATCGCCCTCATCGTCCTGATGCGACTGCGCCCCGAAGGCATCATCCCCAACCGGCGCAACCAGCTCGAACTCCACGAGTCACTGCACGCGCCCACGGTCCTCGGCAAGGCAGGGGTCTGACCCATGACGACCACCACCACCGAAACCCCCGCCACCCAGGCGGAGACCGTCCTCGACGCACGCGGCGTCACGATGCGCTTCGGCGGCCTCACCGCCGTCAAGAACGTCGACCTCACCGTGCGCAGCGGCGAGATCGTCGGCCTCATCGGCCCCAACGGCGCCGGCAAGACCACCTTCTTCAACTGCCTCACCGGCCTCTACATCCCCACCGAGGGCGAAGTCCGGTACAAGGACAAGGTCCTGCCCCCCAAGTCGTACAAGGTCACCGAGGCCGGCGTCGCCCGCACCTTCCAGAACATCCGTCTCTTCAACAACATGACGGTCCTGGAAAACGTCCTCGTCGGACGCCACACCCGCACCAAGGTCGGCCTCTGGTCCGCCCTCCTGCGCCTCCCCAGCTTCGGCCGGGAGGAAGCCGCGAGCCGCGAGAAGGCCATGGAACTCCTCGAGTTCATCGGCCTCGCCCACAAGGCCGAGCACCTCGCCCGCAACCTCCCCTACGGAGAGCAGCGCAAGCTCGAAATCGCCCGCGCGCTCGCCAGCGACCCCGGCCTCATCCTCCTGGACGAGCCCACCGCCGGCATGAACCCGCAGGAAACCCGGGCCACCGAAGAACTCATCTTCGCCATCCGGGACCAGGGCATCGCCGTCCTCGTCATCGAGCACGACATGCGCTTCATCTTCAACCTCTGCGACCGCGTCGCCTGCCTCGTCCAAGGCGAAAAGCTCATCGAGGGCACCGCCGCGGAGGTCCAGGGCGACGAGCGCGTCATCGCCGCCTACCTCGGCGAACCCTTCGAAGGCGCCCCCGGCGCCGAAGAAGTCGCGGAGGTCGAAGCGGCGGAGGCACACAGCAACACCAGCACGGACGGAGAAGACCGGTGACCGCACTCCTCGAGGTCGAAGACCTCCGTGTCGCCTACGGCAAGATCGAAGCCGTCAAGGGCATCTCGTTCAGCGTCGACGCCGGTCAGATCGTCACCCTCATCGGCACCAACGGCGCCGGCAAGACGACCACCCTGCGCACCCTCTCGGGCCTGATCAAACCGCGCGGCGGCCAGATCAAGTTCCAGGGCAAGTCGCTGAAGAAGATCCCCGCGCACGACATCGTCGCGCTCGGACTCGCCCACTCCCCCGAGGGGCGGCACATCTTCCCGCGCATGACCATCGAGGACAACCTCCTCCTGGGCGCCTTCCTCCGCAAGGACAAGGACGGCATCCAGAAGGACGTCCAGCGCGCCTACGACCTCTTCCCGATCCTGGGCGAGCGTCGCAAGCAGGCCGCCGGCACCCTCTCGGGCGGCGAGCAGCAGATGCTCGCCATGGGCCGCGCGCTCATGTCCCGGCCCAAGCTGCTCATGCTCGACGAGCCCTCCATGGGCCTCTCGCCGATCATGATGCAGAAGATCATGGCGACCATCGCCGAGCTCAAGTCGCAGGGCACCACCATCCTGCTCGTCGAGCAGAACGCCCAGGCGGCGCTCTCGCTCGCCGACCAGGGCCACGTGATGGAGATCGGCAAGGTCGTCCTGTCGGGACCGGGCCGCGAGCTCCTCGTCAACGAGGACGTCCGCAAGGCCTACCTCGGCGAGGACTGATCCCCTCCGCCCCACCTCCGTACGAGTGAGGCCCGCCCCCCCATCCGGGAAGAGGGCGGCGGCCACACGCATAAAGTCCGGTCCAACAGCGGGAACACTAACATAAACACAAAAGACGCGCACCACGAC
>NZ_JBSGXB010000149.1:0-17620 GCF_053609185.1 Streptomyces sp. NPDC054956
CCGGGGCTCCGCCCCGGACCCGTTGCCGTCCGCGGCGCCGCTGCCGGGGGCCGGCCCCCGGACCCCCGCGCCTCAAACGCCGGCGGGGCTGGATTCGGCCAGCCCCGGACGCGCGGGGTCCCGTCCGGAGGGTTCGGGCGGGACCGGCTGGGGATTGGGGGTGTGGGGGACTCGTAGAATCGGGGGATCATGGCCTACCTCGACCACGCCGCCACCACTCCGATGCTTCCGGAGGCCGCCGCGGCGATGACCGCGCAGTTCGCCGTCACTGGCAACGCCTCCTCCCTGCACGCCGCCGGCCGCCGCGCCCGCCGCACCGTCGAGGAGGCCCGCGAGGCCCTCGCCGAGGCGCTCGGGTCCCGGCCGAGCGAGGTGGTCTTCACCGCGGGCGGTACGGAGGCCGACAACCTCGCCGTCAAGGGGCTCTACTGGGCCCGACGCGACGCCGACCCCGCCCGGACCCGCGTCCTCGCCAGCCCCGTCGAGCACCACGCCGTCCTCGACGCCGTGCACTGGCTCGCCGAGCACGAGGGCGCCCGGGTCGAGTACCTGCCCGTGGACCGCTACGGGCGCGTGCACCCGCAGGAGTTCCGCGAGGCGATCGAGCGGAACCCCGACGACATCGCCCTCGCCACCGTCATGTGGGCCAACAACGAGATCGGCACCGTCATGCCGGTGGCCGAACTGGCCGCCGTGGCGGCCGAGTACGGCATCCCGCTGCACTCCGACGCCGTCCAGGCCTTCGGCCAGCTCGACGTCCGCTTCGGCGACAGCGCGCTCGCCGCGATGACCGTCAGCGGCCACAAGGTCGGCGGACCGTACGGCATCGGCGCGCTGCTGCTCGGGCGCGACCAGAGCCCCGTACCCGTACTGCACGGCGGCGGCCAGGAGCGGCACGTCCGCTCCGGCACCCTAGACGTGCCGGCCGTCGCTGCCTTCGCCGTGGCGGCCGTCCTCGCCGCGGAGCGGCGCGAGCGGTTCACCGAGGAGATCGGCGCCCTGCGCGACGAGCTCGTCGCCGCGGTGCTCCGCGAGGTCCCCGACGCGGTCCTCGGCGGCGACCCCGTGGACCGTCTCCCCGCCAACGCCCACTTCAGCTTCCCCGGCTGCGAGGGGGACTCCCTGCTGCTCCTGCTCGACGCCCAGGGCATCGAGTGCTCCACCGGCTCCGCCTGCACGGCGGGCGTGGCGCAGCCCAGCCACGTCCTGCTGGCCACCGGCACCGACCCGCAGCTCGCCCGCGGCACCCTGCGGTTCTCGCTGGGCCACACCTCCACCAAGGCCGACGTCGACGCGGTCGCCGCCGCCATCGGCCCGGCCGTGGCCCGCGCCCGTACGGCCGGCCTCAGCTAGGACGGCCCGGGCGGCCCGGCCCGGACGGCCCGGGCCGGGGCGGCCCGGGCGGCGGACGGCCTAGCCGACGCTCGCCGCCCCGGCCTCGCCGAGCATGCGGATGTAGCGGTCCCAGTCCCAGTGGGGGCCCGGGTCCGTGTGGTCGGCGCCCGGGACCTCGGAGTGCCCGAGGACGTGTTTGCGGTCGGCGGGTATGCCGTACCTGCGGCAGATGCCGGCGGCGAGCTTCGCCGAAGCCGCGTACATCGCGTCCGTGAAGTCCTGCGGCCGGTCCACGTACCCGACGTGCTCGATGCCGACGCTGCGCTCGTTCATCGAGCGGCTGCCGGAGTGGAAGGCGACGTCGAGCTCGCGCACCATCTGCTCTATGTGACCGTCCTGGTCGACTATGTAGTGCGCCGAGGCCCGGTGGAACGGATTCTTGAACGCGTCCACCGAGGAGGCGAAGCCGCCCTGTGTGACATGCACGACGATCCGGTCCACCCGGTAGTCGTCGGGCCGGTCCGCCAGCCGCCAGTTCGCCGGCGAGGCCGCCGTCCACGTCGCCCCCGGGTGGTCCAGCTCCCCGTCCTGACGCGGATGGGACACCCCCGGTACCAGCCACCAGGCCTGCCGGAGCTCCTCGCGCCCGGCGACCGCCGCCACCCCCAGGACCCCGAGCCCGCCGAACAGCACCGCCCTGCGGGTCCGCCCCGGCCGCCCGGCCCCCGCGGCTCCCTTGGCGCCCGCGGTCCCCTTGGCCCCCGTACCGCCCTTGTCGCGCTTGCTCCCCATGATGATCCACCCCCTGTCACCGATAACGCGCTGTGACCCCGCCCGGTTCCCCCGTACCCTGGACGGTGCTATGACTGAGAACCTGCCGAGCAGCCCCCGCCCCCTCCGCGTCCTGGCCGCCATGTCCGGCGGAGTGGACTCCGCCGTCGCCGCCGCCCGCGCCGTCGAAGCCGGGCACGACGTGACCGGCGTCCACCTCGCGCTCTCCGCGAACCCGCAGTCCTTCCGGACCGGTGCCCGCGGCTGCTGCACGATCGAGGACTCCCGCGACGCCCGCCGCGCGGCCGACGTCATCGGCATCCCCTTCTACGTCTGGGACCTCGCCGAACGCTTCCGCGAGGACGTCGTCGAGGACTTCATCTCCGAGTACGAGGCCGGGCGCACCCCGAACCCCTGCCTGCGCTGCAACGAGAAGATCAAGTTCGCGGCGCTGCTCGACAAGGCGCTCGCCCTCGGCTTCGACGCCGTCTGCACCGGCCACTACGCCACCGTCGTCCTGAACGAGGACGGCACCCGCGAGCTGCACCGCGCCTCCGACATGGCCAAGGACCAGTCGTACGTCCTCGGCGTCCTCGACGAGAAGCAGCTCGCGCACGCGCTCTTCCCGCTCGGCGACACCCTCACCACCAAGGAAGAGATCCGCGCCGAGGCGGAGGAGCGGGGCCTGGCCGTCGCGAAGAAGCCCGACAGCCACGACATCTGCTTCATCGCCGACGGCGACACCCAGGGCTTCCTGGCGAACCGCCTCGGCAAGGCCGAGGGCGACATCGTCGACGAGGCCACCGGCGAGAAGGTCGGCACCCACGAGGGCGCCTTCGGCTTCACCATCGGCCAGCGCAAGGGCCTGCGGATCGGCCACCCGGCCCCCGACGGCAAGCCGCGCTACGTCCTCGACATCTCCCCGGTGAACAACACCGTCACGGTGGGACCGGTCGAGGCGCTCGACGTTTCCGCGCTGACCGCGATCCGCCCCCGCTGGTGCGGAGCCGTGGCCGCCGCCCCGGGGACGTACACCGCGCAGCTGCGCGCCCACGGCGGCGAGACCGAGGTCTTCGCCGAGGTCGTGGACGGCGAGCTGCGCGTCTCCTTCACCGAGCCCGTCCGCGGGGTCGCCCCCGGCCAGGCGATCGTCCTGTACGACGGCACCCGCGTGGTCGGCTCCGCCACCATCGCCACGACCACCCGGGCCACCGCCGCCGTCTGACCGGGTCAGGCCACCGTCAGGACGATCTTGCCGGTGGTCCGTCCGCGCTCGCCGAGCTCGTGGGCCTTCGCGGCCTCGGCCAGCGGCAGGACCGCCTCGACGACCGGGCGCAGCCGGCCCTCCTCCACCAGGGACGCGATCTCGACCAGGCCCCGGAAGTCCGGCTCGACCAGGGTCCAGCCGGTGCGGACGCCCTCCGCGCCCGCCGGTACGTCGTCCGGGGAGGGCAGGGTCACCAGGTGCCCGCCGGGCTTGAGGACCTTCAGCGAGCGCTCGCCGGCCTCCCCGCCGAGGGAGTCGATCACCACGTCCACGTCCGCGACCGCCTCGGCGAAGTCGGCCGAGCGGTAGTCGATCAGCTCGTCGGCGCCCAGCTCGCGCAGCAGGCCGTGCTTGGGCGCGCTCGCGGTGCCGATGACGTACGCGCCGCGCGCCTTGGCGATCTGCACCGCCAGGTGGCCGACGCCGCCCGCCGCCGCGTGGATCAGCACCCGCTGCCCGGGGGCGACCGCGGCCGTGTCCACCAGGGCCTGCCAGGCGGTCAGCGCCGCCAGGGGCAGGGCGGCCGCCTGTACGTGGTCGAGGGAGGCGGGCTTCGGGGCGAAGTGCCGGGCCGCCCCCACCACGTACTCGGCGTAGCCGCCGGCCTGGCGGGGGAAGCTCGGCATCCCGTACACCTCGTCGCCCGGGCGGTACAGGGTCACGCCGGGGCCGACCGCCTCGACGGTGCCGGAGACGTCCCAGCCCACGATCGGGACCTCGCCCCAGGCGATCAGGGCGCCGCTGGCCCGGGTCTTCCAGTCGACCGGGTTCACCCCGGCGGCGTGGACGCGTACCAGGATCTCGTTCAGGCCCGGCTCGGGCCGCTCGATCTCCCGCTCGACCAGGGTCTCGGGGCCGCCCCACTCGCTCACGACCATCGCGCGCATGTCTGTTCTCCTCAATCCGTCCGGCTGTGCCGAACACGTCCGACTGATACGTCCGACTGCTCCGAAACCGGAGTGTTCCCCGGTGACGTGTCCCAGATTCCGCCACCGCGACATCCGACGGTGTTGGCCGTCTGGCCACCATGTGACAGGATTTGGCCATGAGCGAGACGCATGCGGAACGGACGCCACCGCCCGCCGGGACGCCCGGGACGCCCGGGGTGCCCGGGGTGCCCGGCGGGACCGGCCGGGGGAGCGGTGAGGGCGGCCGGCACCTGGTGGCGGTGCTCGCCCTGCCCGGATTCCCGCCGTTCGAGCTGGGGATCCCCTCCCGGGTCTTCGGCAGCGCCGTGGACGAGTCCGGCGAGGCCCTGTACGAGGTCGTCGTCTGCACCGCCGACGGCGGCCCCGTCCCCAGCGACTCCGGCTTCGTGCTCCAGCCCGCCGCCGGGCCCGAGGCCCTGGCCGCCGCCGACACGGTGATCGTTCCGCCCACCCACGCCATGCCCGAGCTGGCCCGCGGCGGTCCGCTGCCGCCCGAGGTGGCCGCCGCCATCGCGGGCATCCGCCCGGGCACCCGCCTGGTCTCCATCTGCTCCGGCTCCTACGTGCTCGCCGCCGCGGGACTGCTCGACGGCCGCCCCGCGACGACGCACTGGAACCTCGCCCTCGAATTCCGCCGCGCCTACCCCAGGGTCCGCATCGACGAGGACGTCCTCTTCGTCGACGACGGCGACGTCCTGACCTCCGCCGGGGTCTCCGCCGGCGTCGACCTGTGCCTGCACCTGATCCGCCGGGACCACGGCGCGGCCGTCACCAACCGGGCCGCCCGCATGTGCGTCGTGCCGCCCTGGCGGGACGGCGGGCAGGCCCAGTACATCGACCGCCCGGTCCCCGAGCCCACGGTCGCCACCACCACCGCCACCCGCGCCTGGGCCCTGGAGCGCCTCGCCGAGCCGGTCACGCTGGGCGAGCTGGCGGCCCACGCCCGGATGAGCCTGCGCACCTTCACCCGGAGGTTCCGCGACGAGGTGGGCATGACCCCGGTCCAGTGGCTCACCGCCCAACGCCTCGAAGTGGCACGCCAGTTGCTGGAGTCCAGCGACCTGCCGGTCGACCTGGTCGCCCACCGGTCGGGCTTCGGTTCCGCCAACTCCCTGCGCCAGCACATGCGGACCGCCCTGGGTGTCTCGCCGATCGCCTACCGGCGCACCTTCCAGCCCAACTCCTATATTCCTACGCACCATTGATGGTCCGTCACCTCATCGGCATACTGCGTGGTTCCGCACTCGTCTCTCAGGGGGAACCACGTGCGCAACCATCACGGCAGGGCGGGGGCAGCGGCTTCGGTCGCCGCGGCCGCCGCTCTCGCGCTCGCGGCGGGGCTGACCACCCCGGCCGCGGCGGCAACGTCCTTACCGGGCTCCCCGGCCGCGCAATCGGCCCGGTCCGCGAACGCCACGGGATCGGGCCCGGCCCGGACCGCCCGCGTCACCCTCGTCACCGGTGACCGCGTCGTCCTCGGCGCCGGAGGCGAACCCGTCGCCCTCGAACGCGCCGAGGGCCGCGAGCACATACCGTTCTCGCTGCGCCGGGAGAACGGCCACACCAGCGTCCTGCCCTACGACGCCCTGCCCCTCATCCGCTCCGGGAAGCTCGACGCCCGCCTCTTCGACGTCACCGAGCTCGCCCGCCCCGAGTACCAGGAGCACCGCTCCGGCCGGCTCCAGTTGATCGTCGGCTACGAGGGCGGCTCCGCCCCCGCAGCCCGGTCCGCCCTGCGCGCCGCCGACGGCCTCGAGGTCACGCGGACCTACCCCACCCTCGGCGCAGAGGCCGTCAGCGCGGCCCCCGGGGACGCCGCCGCCCTCTGGGAGGCGCTCACCGACCGCGACACCGGCGGCCGCGCCGCCGCCCCCGGGATCGCCACCGTCTGGCTCGACACCGTACGCAGCGCCAGCCTCGACAAGAGCACCCGGCAGATCGGCGCCGACAAGGCCTGGGCCGCCGGGTACGACGGCACCGGCGTGAAGATCGCCGTCCTCGACACCGGCATCGACGTCACCCACGCCGACCTCGCGGGCCAGGTCGTCGCCGAACAGAACTTCTCCAGGGCCACGGACACGCGGGACCGCTTCGGCCACGGCACGCACGTCGCCTCCATCGCCGCCGGTACGGGCGCCCGCTCGGCCGGCGCCTTCAAGGGGGTCGCGCCCGGCGCGAAGCTCCTGAACGGCAAGGTCCTCGACGACGGGGGCTCCGGCAGCGACTCCGGGATCCTCGCCGGCATGGAATGGGCCGTCGCCCAGGGCGCCGACATCGTCAACCTCAGCCTCGGCGCCCCCGACACCGCCCAGCTCGACCCCGTCGAAGCGGCCGTCGACAAGCTCAGCGCCGAGAAGGGCGTGCTGTTCGCCGTCGCGGCCGGCAACAGGGGCCGCCGCGGCCCCGGCACCATCGACTCCCCGGGCAGCGCGAGCTCCGCGCTCACCGTCGGCGCCGTGGACGACGCCGACGCCCTCGCTCCCTTCTCCGGGACCGGCCCGCGCGTCGGCGGCGGCGTGAAACCGGACGTCACCGCACCCGGCGTCGACATCACCGCGGCCGCCGCCCCCGGCAGCGTCATCGACCGCGAGGAGGGCCAGAACCCGGCCGGGTACCTGACCATCTCCGGCACCTCCATGGCCACCCCGCACGTGGCGGGGGCCGCCGCCCTGCTCAAGCAGCAGCACCCGGCCTGGAAGGGCGCCGAGCTCAAGAGCGCGCTGACCGCCTCCGCCAAGGGCGCGGCGTACACCCCGTACCAGCAGGGCACCGGCCGGATCGCCGCCGACGGCGCGCTGGGCCAGAGCGTGGTCGCCCAGGAGGGGCCGCTGACCTTCGACACGCAGCGCTGGCCGCACGCGGACGACACCCCGCAGTCGCGGAAGATCACCTACCGCAACCTCGGTGACGCACCCGTCACCCTCGACCTCTCCGTCGCCGGCGCCGGCCCCGACGGCAAGCCCGCGCCGGAAGGTTTCTTCGCCCTCGGCGCGCGGCAGCTCACCGTCCCGGCGGGCGGCACCGCCGAGACCTCGCTGACCGTGGACACCCGCCTCGGCGGGACGGTGGACGGCCTGTACAGCGCGTACGCGACCGCGACCGCCACCGCGGCCGGCGGCAGCGGCGGCACCCAGAGCGTGCGCACGGCCGCCATCGCCGAACGCGAGCTGGAGTCCTACGACCTGACGCTGCGGCACATCGGCCGCGACGGGAAGCCGGCCAAGGACTACAGCACCACCGTCCAGGGCACCAAGGGCGGTGCGGTCTCCCGCCGCTTCGAGGCGTACGACGCCTCCGGCACCGTCACCCTGCGCGTCCCCAAGGGCGGTTACCTGCTCGACGCCTCCCTCGTCGTCGATCCGCTGGACCTCACCAAGGGCGCCGACTGGATCGTCCAGCCCCAGCTCGACATCACCGGTGACACCACGCTGACGCTCGACGCGCGCACCACCCGGCCCGTGGACGTTACGGTCCCGTCGACGACGGCCCAGGCCCAGTTCGTCATGCCGACGTACGTCCTGCGCGAGGGCGGCACGGAGTACAGCTTCGGCTTCTGGCTCGACTCGCTCACCGGGTTCCGCACCCGCCACCTGGGACCGCGGTCCGAGGCCGGCGCGCTCAGCCAGCAGTGGGACGTGCACTGGCAGGACGGCGCCTCGGCGGAATACCACGCCGTCCTGGGCGGCCCGGTACGGAGCCTCGCCACCGGCTACACCCGGCACCTGAAGGCCCGCGACCTGGCGGCCCTCGAGGTCGGCCAGGGCGGCTCGGCGCCGGGCAAGCAGGGCTTGATCACCGCGCTCGGCAACCTCCCGGGAGGCCGTTCCTCGTCCTCGATGGGGATCCCGCGGCCGCTGCCGGCCACGGCCACCGTGTACCTGTCGACCGTCGACGCCGTGACGTGGGACCTGTCCTGGACCCAGAACTCGGGCCGGGACGGGAACGGCTTCCCGCTGGAGGAATCGACGTACGCGGCGGAGAGCGGCCGGGTGTTCACGGGCGGCCGCACCTACCGCGAACGCTTCGGCACCGCGGTCTTCGCGCCCCGCGTGGACGCCGGGCACGGGGTCTCCCGCGAGGGCAACACGATCTCCGGCTCCGTACCGCTGCTGGCGGACGGATCGAACCACGTCGGCGGGTTCTACGGGGCCACCGGCAGCACGGTCCTGCTCCGCGACGGCGTGGAGGTGGCCCGCAGCGAGTCGCCGCTGGAGTCGAGCGATCCGTTCAAGGTCGCCGCGGACGAAGCCGCGTACGAGCTGACCACGACCGCCCGGCTGCGCCCGGAGCTCTCCGGGACCTCCTCCGAGACCACGGCGACCTGGTGGTTCCGCTCGAAGGAGACCACCGGAGCGGTCGCGCTCCCCGTCTCGGTGGTCCGCTTCGACGCCCGCCCGGCGCTGGACGGCACCCTGCCGGCCGGTCGCACGGTCACCTTCCCGGTGGCCGTGCAGGGCCCGGCGGCCGCGGACCGGGCCCACGGCTCCCCGCGGGCGCAGGTCTCGTACGACGAGGGCCGCACCTGGCAGCAGCTGCGGGTGAAGGACGGCAAGGTCTCCGTGAGGACCCCGGCCAAGGGCGGGACGGTCTCCCTGCGGGGCGCCGTGACCGACGCGGCCGGCAACAGGGCGGAGGTGACCGTCATCCGCGCGTACCTGGCGGGCTGACGGCGGCGCGCTGACGGCGGCGCGCGGACGCCGATGACCCCGGAGGTAATCGCCTTCGGGGTCACCGGCGGGCAGGATCGGATCAACAAGCCGATCCCGCAAGGAAGATGAGGACAACGACATGACCGCTTACGCCATCGGCCACATACGCCCCGAGACCATGAACGAGGACATCCTCCGCTACATCGAGGAGATCCAGGCCACCATGGACCCCTTCGGGGGCCGGTTCCTCGTCCACGGCCGGCAGGTGGAGGTCATGGAGGGCAGCTGGCCCGGCACGATCGTGGTGATCGCCTTCCCGGACCTGGACGAGGCCCGCGGCTGGTACGCGTCGGAGGCGTACCAGGCGCTGATCCCGCTCCGCGCGGACCACATCGCGGGGGACATCATCCTGGTCGACGGCGTCCCCGCGGATTACGACGCCTCGAAGACCGCAGCAGCCCTGCGCGAGGCCGCGGGCCTCTGATCTACTGATCCGATGTATTACGTCGCTTACGCGTTCGGGGGCCCGCAGGGGTATCGGCACATCAGGGGCGAGTGGGGCGCTCTCGGCCTGGACCTCGACCTGATGGCCGGTCCGGACGTCCTGCTGCCGCTGCTGAGCGGCCCCGCCGGCGGCCCCACCGGCGGGTCCGACCCCTGGTTCGACGACGAGCAGGTCCACGGGGGCGTCGTGGTGGACCCGGACCGCAAGCTCCTGCTGACCTTCGCGTGGGACGCGCCGTCCGCCTCGGCGCCCACGCGCGCCGCCGCCCTCGCCCTCCTGCGGGGCGCCTGGCCCGGCTGGGAGGTGCGCTGGGCGTACGACGGGCAGACCGGTCTGCGCAGCTACCTCGGACTGGATCCGGCGGACGACCGGAGCGGTCCGATCGGTGCGTTCGGCTGTCCCGCGACGACCGGGGCCGATCCGTCGGTCGCCGTGGTCACCATCGGTCCGGACCGCTGTCACGTGCTCGAATGCGGCGAAGACCACCCGGCCACCGAGGGACCCGACCTCCTCGACCGGCTCCTCGACCTACCCCGCCACACCTCCCACCGCGGGTACGCCGAGGCCGGGATCCACGTCGACCCGGAACACCGCCGGGTCGGCTGGTGGCTCACCGGCGCCCAGGTGCACGCCGAGGAGGTGGCCGGGCGCTGGCCCGGCTGGACCGTGGAGTTCTGGGCGGACCGCTGGTCCGAGCACGCCCTGGCCTCGGGCGGCCTCTTCACCCCGCCCGTACCGGACCGCGCCGCCGCGCTGGCCGGCGTACGGGACGACGCCCTGAGGCGGTACGCGGGGCCGGACGCCGACAGCCGGGCCGCCCCCTGTGCGCTGATCGGGCTCGGTCACCCCCCGCCCGTCACTGCCGCGCAGGCCGCCGCCGCCCGGGCGGTGATCGAGGAGGCGTACCGCGGGGCTGTCGGCGGCTGACGGGTGCGAGCATGGGCGGTATGGCCACTCACCTGATCACCGGCGCCGGCTCCGGCATCGGCAAAGCCGTCGCCGACCGCCTGCACGCCCGCGGCGACGACCTCGTCCTGCTCGCCCGCGACGCCGCCCGCGGCAAGCAGCTCACCGACCGCTACCCCGGTTCCCGCGCGCTCGTCGGAGACCTCGCCGACCCCGACCGGCTGTCGTGGGCCTTCTCCAAGCAGCCCATCCCCGAGCGCATCGACTCCCTCCTGCACATCGCCGGCGTCGTCGACCTCGGCCCGGTGGGCGAGCTGCGCCCCAAGACCTGGCACCAGCAGCTCAACGTGAACCTGATCGCCCCCGCCGAGGTCACCCGGCTGCTGCTGCCGACCCTGCGCGCCTCCCACGCGACCGTCGTCTTCGTGAACTCCGGCGCCGGCCTCGCCGCCCACGCCGACTGGAGCGCGTACGCCGCCTCCAAGCACGGCCTCAAGGCCCTCGCCGACTCGCTGCGGGCCGAGGAGAAGGAACACGGCATCCGCGTCACCTCCGTCTTCCCGGGCCGCACCGCCACCCCCATGCAGGCCAAGGTCCGCTCGCAGGAGGGCGAGTCCTACGACGCCGCCGACTGGATCGACCCCGAGTCCGTCGCGACCACCATCGTGATGGCCGTCGACCTGCCCCGCGACGCCGTGGTCAGCGACCTGTCCGTCAGGCCCGGCCGATGAGTGCCGGCGGCGGAGCCACCGGCATCGGCTCGCTCCCCGGCGGCGACGCCCGCGAGGCGGCCAAGACCGTCACCGGGTCCTTCGAGGAGTTCCCGTACCTCGCCGAGCTGCCCGCCCGGGGACCCGGCTCGGACATGATCGGACGCTCCCTCGGGCTGCTCGTCGACATGTACGCGCACGTGGAGCCGAGCGGCTGGCGGATCAGCGACCGCCCCGGCCGCGACAGCAAGCGCGCCCGCTCCTGGCTCGGCGAAGACCTCGACGCCCTCGAGGAGTTCACCCAGGGGTACGAGGGGAAGCTCAAGGTCCAGGCCGTCGGGCCGTGGACCCTGGCCGCCTCCCTGGAGCTGCACGGCGGCGAGGCCATGCTCCAGGACCCGGGCGCCTGCCGGGACCTGGCCGGCTCCCTCGCCGAAGGCGTCCGCGAGCACCTGGCCGATGTGCAGAAGCGCATCCCCGGCGCCGAGATCGTGCTGCAGTACGACGAGCCCTCGCTGACGGCCGTACTGCTCGGGCGGGTCCGCTCCGCCAGCGGCTACCGCACCTACCGCGCCGTCGACCGGCAGGTCGTCGAGGGCACGCTGCGCGAGCTGTTCGCCGTCCACGACGGCGAGGTCGTCGTCCACTCCTGCGCACCCGAAGTACCCTTCGGGCTGCTGCGGCGAGCCGGGGTCTCGGGCGTGTCGTTCGATTTCTCCTTGCTCACCGAGCGCGAGGATGACGCCATCGGGGAAGCCGTCGAAGCGGGTACGAAACTCTTCGCCGGAGTGGTGCCCGGCACCGACGGCCCGTTGTCGGACCCGGGCGGTAGCGTCATGGGTGTCAGGAAGCTTTGGCGCAGGCTGGGGCTGACCCCGGGGACTCTGGCGGAGTCCGTCGTGGTCACTCCGTCGTGCGGACTGGCGGGCGCTTCGCCCGCCTACGCGCGCGCGGTTCAGGCGCACTGCGTCAGGGCGGCGAGGTCGCTCGCCGACAACCCTGAGTGATGGATAGAGACGGGCCACGGGAGGACACGGCATGGCAGCCGAACAGAAGCAGGTCAGCGACACGGCCGTAGCGGCGGCGGCGCGGGAGCAGCACGCGCTGCTCGCCGAGCAGGTCGAGGAGCACCGCTTCCGGTACTACGTGAACGACCAGCCGGTCGTCAGCGACGCCGAGTTCGACAAGCTGCTGCGCTCCCTGGAGGCGCTGGAGGAGGAGCACCCGGAGCTGCGCACGCCGGATTCGCCCACCCAGAAGGTGGCCGGGGCGTACCAGACGGACTTCGCCTCGGTCGAGCACCGCGAGCGCATGCTCTCCCTCGACAACGCCTTCGACGACGAGGAACTGGCGGCCTGGGCCGAGCGCGTGGCCCGCGACGCCAACACCTCCGACTACCACTACCTCTGTGAGCTGAAGGTGGACGGCCTCGCCGTCAACCTCACCTACGAGAACGGCCGCCTGACCCGCGCCGCCACCCGCGGCGACGGCCGCACCGGCGAGGACATCACGCCCAACGTCCGCACCATCGCCGAGATCCCGGACCGCCTCAAGGGCGACCGGATCCCGGCCCTGGTCGAGATCCGCGGCGAGGTCTTCTTCCCGATGGAGAAGTTCGAGGAGCTCAACGCCCGCCTGGTCGAGGCGGGCGACAAGCCCTTCGCCAACCCGCGCAACGCGGCGGCCGGTTCGCTGCGCCAGAAGGACCCCAAGGTCACCGCGAGCCGCCCGCTGCACATGGTGGTGCACGGCATCGGCGCCCGCGACGGCTTCGAGATCGAGCACCAGTCGCAGGCGTACGAGCTGCTGCACGAGTGGGGGCTGCCCACCGCCAAGCACAACAAGGTGGTCTCCTCGCTCGCCGAGGTCCGCGAGTTCATCGCCTACTTCGGCGAGAACCGGCACTCGGTGGAGCACGAGATCGACGGCGTGGTCGTCAAGCTCGACGAGATCGCCCTCCAGGGCCGGCTCGGCTCCACGGCGCGCGCCCCGCGCTGGGCCATCGCCTGGAAGTACGCCCCCGAAGAGGTCAACACCAAGCTGATCGACATCAAGGTCGGCGTGGGCCGCACCGGGCGCGTGACCCCGTACGCGCAGGTGGAGCCGGTGACGGTGGCGGGCTCCGAGGTCGAGTTCGCGACGCTGCACAACCAGGAGGTCGTCAAGGCCAAGGGCGTGCTCATCGGGGACACCGTCGTGCTGCGCAAGGCGGGCGACGTCATCCCCGAGATCCTCGGACCGGTGGCCGACCTGCGGGACGGCAGCGAGCGGGAGTTCGTGATGCCGGCCGAGTGCCCCGAGTGCGGGACGCCGCTGCGGCCGATGAAGGAAGGCGACATCGACCTGCGCTGCCCCAACGGGCAGACCTGCCCGGCGCAGTTGCGCGAGCGGCTGTTCTACCTCGGCGGCCGGCAGTGCCTGGACATCGAGAACTTCGGCGCGGTGGCCGCCGCCGCGCTCACCCACCCGCTGGAGCCGGCCGAGCCGCCGCTGCGCGACGAGGGCGACCTCTTCGACCTCACCATCGAACAGCTGCTGCCCATCAAGGCGTACGTGCTCGACCCGGACAGCGGCCTGCCCAAGCGGGACCCGAAGACGGGCGAGGAGAAGATCGTCACGGTCTTCGCGAACCAGAAGGGCGAGCCGAAGAAGAACGCCCTGTCGATGCTGGAGAACATCGCGGCGGCCAAGGAGCGTCCGCTCGCCCGCGTCATCAACGGACTGTCGATCCGGCACGTCGGCCCGGTCGCGGCGGAGGCGCTCGCCCGCGAGTTCCGCTCCATCGAGCGGATCGAACAGGCGACGGAGGAGGAACTGGCCGCCACCGACGGGGTCGGCGCGATCATCGCGGCCTCCCTCAAGGAATGGTTCGCCGAGGACTGGCACCAGGAGATCCTGCGCAAGTGGCGGGCGGCCGGTGTCCGGATGGAGGAGGAAGGTTCCGGCGAGGAGGAGGGTCCGCGCCCGCTGGAGGGGCTGACCGTCGTCGTCACCGGCACTTTGCAGAGCCACACCCGCGACGGAGCGAAGGAGGCCCTGCAGCGCCTCGGCGCCAAGGTCACCGGCTCCGTGTCGAAGAAGACCTCGTTCGTCGTGGTCGGCGACAACCCCGGTTCCAAGTACGACAAGGCCGTGCAGCTGAAGCTCCACGTCCTCGACGACGCCGGATTCGCCGTCCTGCTGGAGGAGGGCCCGGACGCGGCGCGCGAGGCCGCGCTCCCGGTGGACGGCGCCGCCGCAGCGGAGTAGGCCCGGCGGAGACCGGCGGGATCCGCCGGGATCCGCCCCGTCAGAACCGTTGCGGAGCAGTGGCGAAGGCGAACGGATGCGTGGCGTGCGGCCGTACGAGCGGGCGCACGCCAGGCGCGGCCGGCGGTGGGATCCTCGACCGAACGGCCGGTACAGGGCTGATCCGAGGCCGGTACATGGCTGGTCGCGGGCCCTGAGCTGTCGGATCATCGGACGGGTGACGGGAGGGTCCTGGTCCAAACTCACCCGTTCGGCGGATACCGTACTGATGAGGATGGCTGGGTCGTATTCGGGCAACCGCCGCCGACCGCTGCCCCTGGGTGCCTCCCGCGTCCTACTGTTGAGGGGTGCGCCTGTCGTGCACGGCTGCTTGATGCGCTTCCAGCCGTGATGGCATGACATCGGGGCCATCGCGTGACATCGGCATCGCCGGCTGTGAGAGGGACGGGCATGAAACCCACCGAAAGCGCCGACCCGTCACCAGATTTCGGCGGGGAACTCCCGTCCATGCGGCGGACGGGCCGGCTCGGTGTCCTGGGTTCCAGGACACCGGAATCCCGACCGCTCGACACCGGGGCGGGCACGGGCGGAGCGGAGCGGCGTCGACGCGTGCTGCCCCTCGCCGTCGTGGGTCTGGCCGCCGCGGTGCTCGCCGTCGGCATCGTCACCGCGCTGACCAGCCGTCACGCCCTGTTCCCCGGCGGCTCGGTCGGCTGGGCGCTGGCGCTGCTCACCGGCATCATCGTCGGCCACCTCGTCGCCCTCGGGCGCGACCGGTGGTGGGGCGGCACCGGATCGGGCGCGGCCCTCACCCTCGGCGTCCTCATCCTCTACGGATGGGTCCCCGCGGGCCTGGTCTCGCTCGCCGTGGTCACCCTCGTCGGAGCCGCCCGCCGGCACCGCTGGCGCCAGGGCCTGCTGCACGGTTCCACGGACATCCTCGGCATCGGCGCGGGCGCCCTCGTCCTCGCCGCCTTCGGTGAGGCGCCGTCCGTCGAGACCCCCTGGAAGCCCACGAGCTGGGAGGTCGACGCGGTCCCCGAGGTCATCCTCGTCGCCGTCTCGTACCTGCTCGTCACCCGCATCCTGCTGTGGTTCGCGCTCGCGCCGCGCGGCGGGGGGCTGCCCACCGTCGCCCGCACCGCGCTGCTGCGCCAGGCCCTCGTGGCCGTCGCCCTCCTCGGCATCGCGCCGCTGATCTGCGTGGTCGCCGAATCGCAGCCGGTGCTGCTGCCGCTGTTCGCCGTACCGCTGATCGCCCTGGACTCCACGCTGTGGATCGCCCGCGCCCGGGCCGAGGAACAGCTGCGGGACCCGCTCACCGGACTGCCCAACCGGCAGTGGCTGCTGGAGCGGGCCTGGAGCGCGCTCGACCAGGCTGAACGTTTGGGCACCCGCTCCGCGCTGGTGCTGATCGACCTGGACCGCTTCCGCGCGGTCAACGACACCCTCGGCCACCTCGCCGGGGACCGGCTGCTCCTGCAGATCGCGGACCGGCTGCGCCAGGCGCTGCCCGAGGACGCCGAGGCGGCCCGGCTCGGCGGCGACGAGTTCGCCGTCCTGCTGCCCATCGCCGACTCCACCACCAGCGCCCAGCGCGTCGCCCGCAACCTCGTCGCCGAGCTCAGCTCACCCCTCGACCTGGACGGACTGACCCTGGTCCTGGAGGCCAGCGCCGGCCTCGCCGTCTTCCCCGACCACGCGCTGGACGCGGAGGGGCTGCTGCGCCGCGCCGACGTCGCCATGTACCAGGCGAAGCGGGACCGCACGGGCGTCGAGGTCTACGAGTCCAAGCGCGACAGCAACACCCCCGACCGGCTCGGCCTCCTGGGCGACCTGCGGCGGGCCCTCGACGCCGGCGAGGTGGAACTGCACTACCAGCCGAAGGTCCGCTTCGACGGCCAGGTCGCCGGCCTCGAGGCGCTGGTGCGGTGGGTGCACCCGGAGCGCGGGCGGGTCTCCCCGGACGAGTTCATCGCCATCGCCGAGACCTCCGGCCTGATGCCGCACCTGACGGAGTACGTACTGGAGACCGCGCTCGCGCAGGTCGCCCGGTGGCGGGCCCAGGGCCTCAAGGTCCCGGTCGCCGTCAACGTCTCGCCGCGCGACGTCCACACCCCCGGCT
This sequence comes from Streptomyces sp. NPDC054956, assembly GCF_053609185.1. Classification (NCBI taxonomy): domain Bacteria; kingdom Bacillati; phylum Actinomycetota; class Actinomycetes; order Kitasatosporales; family Streptomycetaceae; genus Streptomyces; species Streptomyces sp. NPDC054956. Next base: position 16,447 of record NZ_JBSGXB010000149.1, read on the forward strand.
TCGCCGGCGCGGTGGCCGCGCGCCTCGCCCGGCACGGGGTCCCGGCGAGCGGCCTTCAGCTGGAAATAACGGAACACGTCCTGCTGGAGGACCCGCAGCGGGCCGCGGACACCATGGCCGGGCTGACCGGCCACGGCGTGAAGATGTCCCTGGACGACTTCGGCACCGGCTACTCGTCACTGGTCCACCTGCGGCGGCTGCCCGTCAGCGAGCTGAAGATCGACCGCTCGTTCGTGGCCCGGCTCGCCGTGGACGCGCAGGACGCGGAGATCGTCCGCTGCACGGTGGACCTCGCGCACTCCCTCGGCCTGCTGGTCGTCGCGGAGGGCGTGGAGGACGACGAGACCTGGGAGCGGCTGCGCGATCTGGGCTGCGACGCCGTCCAGGGCTGGCTCGTCGCCGCCGCGATGCCCCCGCAGGAGGCCACGGCCTGGCTGCTGGCGCGCGGCGAGCGCGGCTGGCGGCGGCCGGCGGACATCACCGCGGAGCTGGCGGCGGAGGCCGCGGCCGCGCAGGCGCAGTGAGGTACGTCGAGGCACCCGCGGAGTACCGGCCCGAGCCGGGCGATCCGCCGTCGGTGTTCCTGGCGGGCGGGATCACGCACTGTCCGGCGTGGCAGCCGCGGGCGGCGGCCGCGCTGGCGCGGTTCGTGGTCCTCAACCCCCGCCGGGCGGACTTCGACGTGTCCGACCCGTCGCAGACGGACGTCCAGATCGCGTGGGAGTACGCGCACCTGCTGCGGGCGGACGTGACGCTGTTCTGGTTCCCGGCATGTGACGCTGCGCTGACGGTCCAGCCGATCACCCTGTACGAGCTCGGGGCGGCGGCGGCCACCCCGGGCCGCCGCCTGGTCGTCGGCGCGGACCCGGACTACCCGCGGCGCGCGGACGTACAGGCCCAGCTGGCCCTGGCCCGCCCCGGCCTCCCGGTCCACACGACCCTCCCTGACACGGTGTCCTGGGCCCACACCCTCCTGACCGGCCTGGTCTGACGGCTGCCCTGCGGGGCCTTCCCCCACCCCGCCCCTTCCCGAAACCGGGCTCCGCCCGGACCCGTACGTGCGCTCCGCGCCCGTGCCCTCAAACGCCGGGCGGGCTGTTTTTTTGGGGGGCGCGGCGCTTTGATCCCCGCCGGCGGGTGTGGGGGCGGGGGGCGGGGGGGGGGCCCCGGGGAC
>NZ_JBSGXB010000150.1:0-17589 GCF_053609185.1 Streptomyces sp. NPDC054956
CCCGCCCCCCAGTCTGGGGGCGGCGCGACAGTCGCCCTGGCCCCGCCGCTGGGGCGGCCCCCCGCGCGCCCGCACGCCCGTACGTGCGCCCGTGCCCCGTACGCCGAAGGGGCCGCCAGGATGCTTGACCGGCGCCCGAAGTGGGTATGCCGTCCGGTCGGAACTTTCTGGAGGTGCCTCCGATGAACGACGCCGCGCCGCGGCTGGCCGCTTTAGCCGAGACCCTGCTGGGCGCCCCGCTGCCCGTCCGCATACGTGCCTGGGACGGCAGCGAATCCGGCCCGACCGACGGTCCCGTCCTGGTCCTGAAGCACCGGCGCGCCCTGCGCCGCATCCTGTGGAAGCCGGGCGAGCTGGGGCTGGCGCGCGCCTGGGTGTCCGGGGACCTGACCGTCGAAGGCGACCTGTTCGACCTGCTCGACCGGGTCGGCGGACTGCTCTGGGAGCGCGATCCCGCGCCCGCGAAGCCCGCCGGGAGCACCGGACGCGCCGCCCTGCTGCGCGATCCCGCCGCGCGGGCCGCCGTACGGTCCCTCGTGGGCCTGGCCCGGCCCTGGCCGGCGCCCGCCCCGCCGCCCGAGGAGGCCGTCCGGCACTCCGGACCCCGGCACACCAAGGGCAGCGACCGGCAGGCCATCAGCCACCACTACGACGTGGGCAACGAGTTCTACGAACACGTCCTCGGCCCCTCGATGGTGTACTCCTGCGCCTACTGGACCCCCGGCGGGAGCCTGGAGGACGCCCAGCGCGACAAGCTCGACCTGGTCTGCCGCAAACTCGCCCTGCGCCCCGGCGACCGGCTCCTGGACGTCGGCTGCGGCTGGGGCTCCATGGCCCTGCACGCGGCCCGGGAGTACGGGGTCAAGGTCACCGGGATCACGCTCTCGCGCGAACAGGCCGCCTACGCCCGCAAGCGGGTCGCCGAGGAGGGACTCGCCGACCTGGTCGACATCCGGGTGCAGGACTACCGGGACGTCAAGGACGGCCCGTACGACGCCATTTCCTCCATCGGGATGGCCGAGCACGTCGGCGCCGAGCGCTACCGCACCTACGCCCACACCCTGTACGGGCTGCTGCGGCCCGGCGGCCGACTGCTCAACCACCAGATCGCGCGCCGCCCCGAGCCGGACGAGGAGGCGTACCGCATCGACGAGTTCATAGACGCCTACGTCTTCCCGGACGGCGAGCTGTCCCCGATCGGCACCACCGTCGGCGAGCTGGAGCGGGCCGGCTTCGAGGTCCGCGACGTGGAGGCGCTGCGCGAGCACTACGCGCTCACCCTGCGGGCCTGGGTGGCGCGGCTGGAGGAGCACTGGGAGGAGGCCGTCCGGCTGACCTCGGCCGGCCGGGCCCGCGTCTGGCTGCTGTACATGGCGGCCTCGGCGCTCGGCTTCGAGCACAACCGGCTCGGGGTCAACCAGGTGCTCGCCGTGCGCACGGGGAACCGGGCCGCCTCCGGGATGCCGCTGCGCGCCCGCGAGTGGCCCGCGTAGGCCCGCGGGTGCGAGGGACGGCGAAGGGCCCCGCGACGGGGGAGGTCGCGGGGCCCTTGGCCTTCGTGGGGAGCGGCGCCGGGCGGCACCGCCCGGCTACTCGGTCTTGATCGCGGTCAGCATGTTCAGCCGGGCCGCGCTGCGGGCGGGCCACATGGCCGCCAGGACGCCGACCACACCGGCGAGCAGGAGGAAGATCCCGATCCGGTCGTACGGGATGACCAGGGCGTAGTCCGGGATCGACTTGCTGAAGGTGGTGCCGACGGCCCAGGCGAGGAAGACGCCGACGCCGATGCCGAGGATCGCGCCGAAGAGCGAGATGACCACGGCCTCCAGTCGGATCATGTTCTTGACCCGGCTGCGGTCCAGGCCGATCGCCCGCAGCATGCCGATCTCCTGCTTGCGCTCGAAGACGGACATCGCGAGGGTGTTGACCACGCCGAGCACCGAGATGATCAGGGCCATGCCGAGCAGGCCGTACATGATGTTCAGCGCCATGTTGACCATGCCGCCCATCTCGTTGCGCATGTCCTGCTGGGTGGCGATGCCGATCGCCGGGTTGTTGCCGAGCGCGTCCAGGATGGCCTTCTCGCCGGCCTTGGACTCGCCGCCGGTGTTGACGTACACCTCGGGGATGTACTGGTCCTCGGAGTGCGCGGCGAGGATCTTGTCGTCGAGGACGTAGGGGGAGAGCAGGCCCTCCATGTCCTTGTAGACCGCGCCGACCTTGAGCGAGCCCTTCTGGCCGTCGTCGTACGTGACCTCGAGCGTGGAGCCGACCGAGAGCTTGGCCTTGTCCGCGGTCTTGTCCGCGACGGCGACCTCGCCCTTGCCGAGGCTGCTCAGCGAACCGCTGATGACGTCGATGTTGAGCATGTCGCCGATGGCGGCCGGGTTGACGCCCGAGGCCGAGCGGAACTCCTCGCCGATCTTCAGCGAACCGGCGGTCTGCGGGGAGACCGCCTTGACGCCGGGGGCCTTCGCCAGGGTCTCGGCGACCGACTTGTCGAGGCTGCCGATGCCGCCGTTCATGGAGACCTTGTAGTCGGCCTTGATCTTGTCCGTGCTCATCCGGTCCACGGCCTTGCCCATGGTGATGCCGATGACCGAGAGCGCGGTGACCAGGGTCAGGCCGATGGCCAGCGAGGCGGCCGTGACGGCCGTGCGGCGCGGGTTGCGCAGGGCGTTCTGCGCGGCCAGCTTGCCGGGCACCCCGAAGACCTTCTGCAGCGGCGGTCGCAGGGCCGAGATGACCGGCCGCGACAGCAGCGGCAGCAGCACGATCAGACCGAGGAGCAGGAAGAACGCTCCGCCGCCGATGACCATCCGGCCGTCGCTGCCCATGGACACGCCGAGCATGACCAGGCCGACGCCGATCAGGCCAAGGACGCTGCCGATGATGTTGCGCAGGACGAGGGACTTCGCGGTGGCCGGCAGGTGGGCGCTGCCCATGGCCGCGACCGGGGCGATCCGGCCGGTGCGCCAGGCGGGCACCAGCGCGGCGAGCACGGTGACCAGGACGCCGATGACCAGGGCCGCGACGATCGTGGTCGGGGCGACGACCAGGTCGCCGGCCGGGATCTTGGCGCCGAGCGAGTCCATCAGGGAGCGCATGGCGACCGCGAGGCCGACACCGGTGACGAGGCCGATCGCCGCCGACACGAGGCCGACGACCAGGGCCTCGGCGAGCACCGAGCGCATGACCTGGCCGCGGTTGGCGCCGACGGCGCGCAGCAGGGCCAGTTCCTTGGTGCGCTGGGTGACCAGCATGGTGAAGGTGTTGTAGATCAGGAAGACGCCGACGAAGAGCGAGATGAAGGCGAACATCAGCAGCATGGTGTTCATGCCGCTCATGCCCCGCTCGATCTCCTTGGCCTGGTCCGCGGCGAGCTGGGCGCCGGTCTGGGCCTTGGTGCTGTCGCCGCCCAGCAGCGGCTTGATCTCGGAGAGCAGCTGGTCGGCGGAGGTGCCGGCCTTGGCGCTGACGGAGAGCTCCTGGAAGTAGCCGGGCTTCAGGTACAGCTGCTGCGCGACGGCGGTGTCGAACAGGACCAGGCTGCCGCCCGCGTTGACCGAGCCGTCCTCGGTGGTGAAGACGCCGGTGAGGGCGTACTCCTTGACCGGGCCGTTGGTGGCGACGCGGACCTTGTCGCCGACCTTGTACTTGCCCTTGGCGGCGGTCTCCTTGTCGAGGGCGATCTGGTCGTCCTCGGCCGGGCCGGTGCCGTCGGTGAAGGTGTAGCGGGGGTCCTTGCCGTCCTTGATCGGGGCGAAGTTGGAGCCCTTGTTGGCCCAGCCCTGGCCGATCAGCTTGCCGTTCTCGTCGCCGACCCCGGCGAAGCCGGAGACCCGGCCGCTCACGAGGTCGACGCCCTTGACGGCCTTGACCTTGTCGAGGGTCTGCTGGCTGATGCCGGGCTCGCCCTGCTTCTGGCCGTCGTCGCCGCGGGACTGCCCGTACGAGGTGACGGAGACCGCGACGCCTTCGTAGCTCTTCGCGGACTGGCTGCTGAGGGATTTGCCGAGGGTGTCGGTGAAGACGAGGGTGCCGGAGACGAAGGCGACGCCGAGGACGACGGCGAGCACCGTCATCAGCAGTCTGGCCTTGTGCGCGAGCACGTTGCGCAGGGCGGTACGGAACATGGTGGAGGAGTCCAGTTGGTAAGGGGTCAGCGGGGCGGACGGTCTGCGAGAGCGGGCGTCCCTCAGCTGGTGCGGCCCTTGGCGTCGAAGGCCTTCATGCGGTCGAGCACGCCGTCGGCGCTGGGGCTGAGCATCTCGTCGACGATGCTGCCGTCGGCGAGGAAGATGACGCGGTCCGCGTAGGAGGCGGCGGCCGGGTCGTGGGTGACCATGACGACGGTCTGGCCGAGCTCGCGGACGGAGTTGCGCAGGAAGCCGAGGACCTCGGCGCCGGAGCGCGAGTCCAGGTTTCCGGTGGGCTCGTCGCCGAAGATGATCTCGGGGCGGGAGGCCAGGGCGCGGGCGACGGCCACGCGCTGCTGCTGGCCGCCGGAGAGCTGGGTGGGGCGGTGGCCGAGCCGGTCGGCGAGGCCGACCATGGAGATCACCGCGTCCAGCCACTGCTGGTCGGGCTTGCGGCCCGCGATGTCCATGGGGAGCGTGATGTTCTCCAGGGCCGTCAGCGTCGGCAGCAGGTTGAAGGCCTGGAAGATGAAGCCGATCTTGTCCCGGCGCAGCTGCGTGAGCTGCTTGTCCTTCAGAGTGGAGAGCTCGGTCTCGCCTATCCGCACGGAGCCGGCGGAGAAGGTGTCCAGGCCGGCGACGCAGTGCATCAGCGTGGACTTGCCGGAGCCCGAGGGGCCCATGATCGCGGTGAACTGGCCCTGGGCGAACTCCACGGAGACGTTGTTCAGGGCGACCACCTGGGTCTCGCCCTGCCCGTACACCTTGGAGAGGCCGGTGGCGCGGGCGGCGACGGCCTGGGTGGTGTGGGGGGCGTAGTTCATGGTGGTCACGGGTGCGACTCCTGTCAGGGGCGGGACCTGCGGACCGGGCTCACGGTCCGCGATCGGCGGGACGTTCCCATCCTCGGGGCGCCGCACCCCCCTCCGGATCAGCCGCGGTGCCCGTTCTCGGGCCCACTCGAGTCTGACCGCGGGGGTGCCCGCCTCCTCCTTTGGTATGACGGTCGTCCGGCGCAAGTAGGGGGAGGCAGGAGCGGGGCCCCGCGGGGGCCGGAGCGCAGGGGGGTGGCGCGAGGGGTGGCGCGGGCCATCGAAATCCCGTCAATCCCGTGGCGGCCATGATCGATGCCCGAAAGGGGCCGACCGCGTGTTCTGCCCGCTGACGCCCCATCAAGCGCCAATAAAATCAGACAACATCGACGAGATGCCCAGGTCGGGACACACGCGTTCCGGATAGGCTCGGCACCGCGTTCAAGGCTTTTACCAGGGGGCCGAGACGCCCTGCCCGGATGGTGGAATGCAGACACGGCGAGCTTAAACCTCGCTGGCCTTCGGGTCGTGCCGGTTCAAGTCCGGCTTCGGGCACGACGGAGTTCCGCGCAGACCGGAACGCGTGGGCGGCGGGGGCGCCACGGGCACCCCCGCCGGCCCGCACGACCCGCCCCGTCCCACCGGGAAAGATCCTCCTCCAGCAGTAGGGCGATTCCTTTGCGTTCGCATTACTCTTGACTCCAAGGCCGCGCACGGTGGCCATGGAGGAGTGAGATGAGGAGCAGCAACCCGGTCTTCTCGCGACGGGGATTCAGCCGCGACAACGGTGCTTACGCGGGCTTCGGCACGCAGCAGCAGCCCCAGGCCGGGACCGCGACCAACCCGTACGCGACCAACCCCTACGCGACCGACCCCACCACGGGTATGCCGCAGGCGCCGGTCCGCGGCAACGCGATGACCATCGACGACGTCGTGAGCCGTACGGCCATGACGCTCGGCACGGTCGTCCTGACGGCGGTCATCTCCTGGGTCACGCTTCCCGTGGACCCGGCCCACATCAACAAGTCGTACGGCATCGCCATCGGCGCCGCGATCATCGCCTTCGTCTTCGCGATGATCCAGTCGTTCAAGCGTCAGCCGGTCCCGGCGCTGATCCTGGCCTACGCGGCCTTCGAGGGCGTCTTCCTCGGTGTCATCAGCTCGGCCGTCAGCACCTACATCGGCCCCGGAACGGTCATCCAGGCCGTCATGGGCACGATGTGCGTCTTCGCCGGCGTGCTGATCGCCTACCGGATGCGCTGGATCAACGTGAACCGGCGCTTCGTCGGCTTCGTGACGGCGGCCGCCATCGGCTTCATGCTCCTGATGGTCGTCAACCTGCTGTTCTCCGCCTTCGGCGGCGGCAACGGCCTCGGCTTCCGCAGCGGCGGCCTCGGCATCCTCTTCGGTGTCATCGGCATCATCCTGGGTGCCTGCTTCCTCGCCATCGACTTCAAGCAGGTCGAGGACGGCGTGACCTACGGCGCCCCGCGCGAGGAGTCCTGGCTGGCGGCCTTCGGCCTCACCATGACCCTGGTGTGGATCTACATGGAGATGCTGCGCCTGATCTCCATCCTCAAGGGCGACTAGTACGGGCCGGTGCCCCGGCACCGGCCCACCGCCCGAAGGACGTACGGGGAAGGCCCCGCGAGCACGTGCTCGCGGGGCCTTCCGCATGTCGGGGGTCGGCAGGGATCGGGGGTGTGCGGAGGGACGGTGACGGGGACCGGACGGGGGCAGGGGCTCGCTCAGCCGAACTTGCGGGCGGCCCTGCGCAGGTCGTACTCGTGGATGATCGCCTTGGCCTGGCCGTACGTGAGCTCGTGCGCCCCGCGCAGCCAGCTGACCTTCTCCTCGAACCGGACGAGGGAGGGGCCGTCGTCCACGGTACGGAGCCAGTCGGAGAGTTCACGACCGGTGGTCTGGGGGATTCTGTCGATCATGTTGCGGTGTGTCTGCTCGGAGAACTCTACGGACATGGGCGCCTCCGGAGGTATCGCCGTGCTGTTCTCTTCACGCCACCGTGCCGGAGAGTTCGCCCGTTGGCAATGGTGCCGGACCGGCGCGTAAGGTCGGCCGGGTGCTCGATACCTCACCCCTGACCGCCGTCGTGGAACGTTTCGCCGACCGGCTGCGGGCCGCACCGCAGAGCCGGCTCCAGCAGGGCGCCGCCGAGGTGGCGCTGGACCTGGCCCGGGAGCTCTCCGCGCGGGCGCAGCGACTGGAGGAGGCCGCGGCCGGCTCCGGGGACGGCCCGGGGGCGGCTCCGGCGCGGGAGATGCCGGACGAGGGGATCTTCGTCGTCGGGGACCAGGTGGCCGTGGCCGGGACCGACCTCGCCGAGGCGCTGCGCTCCGCCGGACCCGCGGCGGGCCGGGACGGCGCGGGCCCGGACGGCGCGAAGGCCCCGTCCGAGGTGCTGGACGAGGCCGTTCGACTGGTGGAGCAGGCGGAAGTCAGAGCGCTCCGATGACTCAGAGCGATGCGATGACGCGGTCCGCGAGGATGTAGACGTTGCTGTCCGGGTCCTCGGAGTCCCCGCAGGAGAAGGTCAGGGCGTAGGCGCCGGAGATGCCCGAGCCGCCCAGCAGGACCGGCGCGCTGCCGGAGCGCAGGGCCTCGGCCAGCCGCTCGGCGGTCTCCCGGTGGCCCGGGGTCATGCAGAGCGTGGTGCCGTCCGTGAAGACGTACACGTCGAGGGTGCCCAGCGGGCCGGGGCGGACGTCCGCGAGGGCCGTACGGGCCTCCGCGAGCTCCTCCAGGCGGCTGACCGTGCGCTCGTGGTCGGCGCCCGGATGCGAGGCCTGGACCGGCACGAAATCGGGGTGCGAGGGGTGGCGCCGGCGGGCGGCGGCCAGCTCGGCCGAGTCCTCCGGGTACGCCTGGTACTCGTCCGCGTCGTCGCCCAGCACGGGCTCCAGGCCGACCATGTCCACCTGCCGGGGCAGGAAGACCGGGCTGTCCTCGCCGAGGCCGGACAGGCCGCCCAGCAGCGAGGGGGCGTCCGCGGCGTCACGGGCCTCCTGCGCGGCCCAGAAGGCACGCGCCTCGGCGAGCTCGCGCTCGCGCTCCTCGGCCAGGGCCTCGGCGACGGCGGCTCGTATCTCGGCTGCGGGGGACTCCACGGCGCTGCGGGCGTGCGGGACGGTCACACCACGGGGGTGCGCCGAGACGGCCAGCTCACCGCGCAGGGCGGTGACCTGCTTGCGCAGGCCGTGGACGGCGTGCAGCGCAGCAGCGCCCACGGCCGTGGCAGCGGCCGTGGTCAGCAGTAGGGCAAGAGACATGGCGCTCACTGACTAACTCCTGATTGATTCGATCCCCCGACTTCCTACATCAGCTTGTCCCGACCTGGGAATGGCTTGCAGTGCATTACGTCATGAATTGGACAGGCCTTTCGTCCCGACGCCCCCGCTGGAAACCGGCCTGACCTGCGAAAACAATGATCCCCCAGGACTAAGGTCACATCCTGGGGGACATTTGGTTACAGAATGGCCGCGACAGGGTTAGATTCGCTGTCAGTACGGCGCAAGGGATCAAGTGGATTCCGTACGGCCCTTGGCCTCGGAGCTTGATCCCGAGAGCCGGGCCGGCCCGGCCTCAGCTCAGGCGCTCGATGATCATGGCCATGCCCTGACCGCCGCCGACGCACATGGTTTCGAGACCGAACTGCTTGTCGTGGAACTGCAGGCTGTTGATCAGCGTGCCCGTGATGCGCGCGCCGGTCATCCCGAACGGGTGACCGATGGCGATGGCCCCGCCGTTGACGTTCAGCTTCTCCAGGGGGATCTCGAGGTCCCGGTAGGAGGGGATGACCTGGGCCGCGAAGGCCTCGTTGATCTCGAAGAGGTCGATGTCGCCGACGGTCAGGCCCGCCCGCTTCAGCGCCTGCTTGGAGGCCTCGACCGGGCCCAGGCCCATGATCTCGGGGGAGAGGCCGGTCACGCCGGTCGAGACGATCCGGGCCAGCGGGGTCAGACCCAGCTCACGGGCCTTGGTGTCGCTCATGACGACCAGCGCCGCGGCGCCGTCGTTCAGCGGGCAGCAGTTGCCGGCGGTGACCAGGCCGTCGGGGCGGAAGACCGGCTTGAGGCCCTGCACGGCCTCCAGGGTGACCCCGGCGCGCGGGCCGTCGTCCTGGGAGACGACCGTGCCGTCCGGGGTGGTGACCGGGGTGATCTCGCGGGCCCAGAAGCCGTTCTTGATGGCTTCCTCGGCCAGGTTCTGCGAGCGCACGCCGAACTCGTCCATGTCGGCGCGGGTCACGCCCTTGAGACGGGCCAGGTTCTCGGCGGTCTGCCCCATGCCGATGTACGCGTCGGGGGTCCGGCCGTCCTCGCGCGGGTCGTGCCAGGTGGAGCCGGTGGACTCGGCGACCTCCTTGGTACGGGTCTCGGACTCGGCGAAGAGCGGGTTGTGGGTCCCGGGGATGCCGTCGGAGGAGCCGTTCACGGACCGGGAGACCATCTCGACGCCCGCGGAGATGAAGACGTCGCCCTCGCCCGCCTTGATGGCGTGCAGCGCCATCCGGGAGGTCTGGAGCGAGGAGGCGCAGTAACGGGTGATCGTGGTGGCGGGCAGGTGGTCCATGCCCATCTGCACCGCGACGATGCGGCCGAGGTTGTGGCCCTGCTCGCCGCCCGGGAGGCCGCAGCCCAGCATCAGGTCGTCGATCTCGCGGGGGTCCAGGCCGGGCACCTTGGCGAGGGCGGCCTGGATGACCGTGGCGGTCAGATCGTCCGGGCGGACGTCCTTGAGGGATCCCTTGAAGGCGCGCCCGATCGGCGACCGGGCGGTGGAAACGATGACGGCTTCGGGCATCGGGGCTCCAAGGGAGGTGGTGTCTTACCGGGACCGCATGCGAAGTTACCGCCCCGTACCGTCGAGGTCACTGTCCTTGGGATGTGACTCCGGTCGCTCTGGCCGGCCCGCCAGCGGGTTCCCCGGTCGCTCCGGGCTCCGCGGCCCCGCCCGCGGCCGCCGCCGCGAGCCGCTCGGGGTCCGCGGGCGCCGTGAGGTCCTCGCCCGGCACCCGCCGCCTGCGCCGGTGCTTGAGCAGGGCCCAGGGCCCGCGCGCGCCGGTGACCTCCGTGCCCGCCAGCCCCGCCGCCGCCGAGGCGGCCTTGGCCACCGGGAGCATGTCCTCGTCCCGCGAGACGTCCAGCCGGTCCGACTCGGGCCAGACGCCCAGCGCCGCGCACAGGGTCGGCAGGACGGCCATCGCGGCGGTCGCGTACCCCTCCGCCGACGGGTGGTAGGAGTCCGGGCCGAACATCTCGCGCGGGTTCGCCGCGAACTCGGCCCCCATCAGGTCGCCCATCGAGACGGTACGGGCGCCCAGCGCGAGCACCCCGATCGTCTGGGCGGCCGCCAGCTGGCGCGAGACGCGGCGGGCCAGCCACCGCAGCGGCTGGTAGACCGGCTCGATGGTGCCGAGGTCCGGACAGGTGCCGACCACGACCTCGGAGCCCGCGAGCCGCAGCCGGCGTACGGCCGAGGTCAGCAGCCGCACCGACTGGGTCGGTGGCATCCGGCGGGTCACGTCGTTGGCGCCGATGATGATCACGCAGACGTCGGGGGCCGGCCCGTCACCGTCCAGCAGGAGCCCCACCTGCCGGTCCAGGTCGTCGGACATGGCCCCGGACAGCGCCACGTTGCGCAGCTCCACCGGCCGCTCCGCCACCGCCGCCAGCCCCGAGGCCAGCAGGGCGCCCGGGGTCTGCCTGGCCCGCCGCACGCCCAGCCCGGCGGCCGTGGAATCGCCCAGCATGCCGAACCGCAGCGGGCCCGGGCTCATCTCGGGGCCGCCGAACTCGCTCCCGTACAGACCGTCCGCGCGCGGCGGGTCCGCCAGTCCGGTGCCCACCGTCCGCTTCGCGAACTGCATCTCCGCCACGACCAGCCCCACCGCGGCGGCCCCGACGAGCCCCAGCCCGCCCCCGCCGTACGCCGCGCCCGCCGCGATCCGGCGTGCCGTCCTCGCTCTGGACATCCTTCAAGCCACCTCCTCGCCCTCACGGCCGGTTCCCTGCGCTGTCCTTCGGTCCTGTCGACCTACCTGCCCTGTACTGCCGGTCGGCCAATCCCTTTCCGCATAGTCTGGCCGTGCCTCCCGGAGAACCCGTGGAGTCCCCTCCTTGGAGAACATGGTGCAATTCCACGACTCGATGATCAGCCTCGTCGGCAACACCCCGCTGGTGAAGCTCAACCGTGTGACCGAAGGCCTGCAGGCCACCGTCCTTGCCAAGGTCGAGTACTTCAATCCCGGCGGCTCGGTGAAGGACCGCATCGCGGTCCGGATGATCGAGGCCGCCGAAGAGAGCGGAGCACTCAAGCCCGGCGGCACCATCGTGGAGCCCACGAGCGGCAACACGGGTGTAGGACTCGCCATCGTGGCCCAGCAGAAGGGCTACAAGTGCATCTTCGTCTGTCCCGACAAGGTCTCCGCTGACAAGATCAACGTCATGCGCGCGTACGGCGCCGAGGTCGTGGTCTGCCCGACCGCCGTCGACCCCGAGCACCCGGACTCGTACTACAACGTGTCCGACCGCCTCGTGCGCGAGACTCCGGGCGCCTGGAAGCCCGACCAGTACAGCAACCCGAACAACTCCCGCTCGCACTACGAGACCACCGGTCCCGAGCTCTGGGAGCAGACGGAGGGGAAGATCACCCACTTCGTCGCCGGCGTCGGCACGGGCGGCACGATCTCCGGCACCGGGCGCTACCTCAAGGAGGCGTCGGACGGCCGGGTGAAGGTCATCGGCGCCGACCCCGAGGGCTCGGTGTACTCCGGCGGCTCCGGCCGTCCGTACCTCGTCGAGGGCGTCGGCGAGGACTTCTGGCCGACCGCCTACGACCCCAACGTGACGGACGAGATCATCGCGGTGTCCGACAAGGACTCCTTCCAGATGACGCGCCGCCTCGCGAAGGAGGAGGGCCTGCTCGTCGGCGGCTCCTGCGGCATGGCGGTCGTCGCCGCGCTGCGTGCGGCCGAGGGCCTCGGCCCGGACGACGTGGTCGTCGTCCTGCTCCCGGACAGCGGGCGCGGCTACATCAGCAAGATCTTCAACGACGAGTGGATGGCCGGACACGGCTTCCTGGAGGACGCGGGCCCCTCGGCCCGCATCCGTGACGTGCTCGCGGACAAGGCGGGCGGCATCCCCTCCCTCGTCCACATGCACCCCGAGGAGACCGTCGGCGAGGCCATCGAGGTACTGCGCGAGTACGGCGTCTCGCAGATGCCGATCGTCAAGCCGGGCGCGGGCCACCCCGACGTGATGGCCGCCGAGGTCATCGGCTCGGTGGTCGAGAAGGAGCTGCTGGCGGCGCTGTTCGCCCAGCGCGCCTCCCTCGGCGACCCGCTGGAGAAGCACATGAGCGCGCCGCTGCCGCAGGTCGGCTCCGGCGAGCCGGTGTCCGAGCTGATGGCGGTGCTCGGCGAGGCCGACGCGGCGATCGTGCTGGTCGAGGGCAAGCCGACCGGTGTGGTGAGCCGTCAGGACCTGCTGGCGTTCCTGGCGAAGGGCGCCAAGTAGCCCAAGTGGCGGGTACCGGCCCGCGCGTGGGTGACGCGCAATCGGTACGGGCCCGTCACGTGGCGGCAGCACCGGCTTAACACGGCTCCGGCACAGTGGTGGTTGTCGGCAGGGAAGCCCGGGAAACCGGGGGGACCGGCCGGCGCCACGAACGGTGTCGGCGCAACTCCGGAGCGGCTCCCGGACCGCGCGGACGCCACGGACGCGCGGACGGCCCTGACCCGGCCCGTGTCCTGCGCGGGAACCGCCGTCGTCCCGCCCCCGGGCAACCGGGGTGCGGCGGTTCCCGCGCCAAAGCTCCGCTGCTCCCTTCGGGGACGGCCAGAGAATCCCCCCGGACCCGGTCCGGGGGGATTCCGTGTTTCGGGGCCGGCGTTTTCCGGGGTCGGGGGGCCCGGCGGCGAGGGGCCCGGGGTTCCGGTCAGTCCAGCGTGTCCGCTCCGCGGCGCAGGCGCAGGGATTTCGAGGCGTGGACGAAGTTGACGCCCAGGATGCCGAGCCAGACCACGATCAGGCCGCTCAGGTGGGCCTGGGCGGCCCCGATCGCGGAGAGCGGGATCGCCAGCACCAGGGTGATGATCGCGAAGCCGAAGCGTTCCCCGAAGTTCCCGTCGGGAGTGGTCCGCTCCGTGCCGCGGAACTCGCCGCGGGCCGCCGACAGCCGTTCCTCGGCCAGGCGGCGGCGCACCTGCGTGTCGACCTTCTCGACGAACGAGTCCACCAGCGCGGCCTCGTACTCCGGCCCCAGCTCCCGCCGGGCGTCGAGCGTGGCGCCGAGTTCCTTCTTCAGCTCATGCGACTCCATGCGCCAACCCTAGGAACCCCCGACGGCGACGGCACTGGGGCTAGCCCCCGTATCGCGCCTCACGAGGGTGCGGACGGGCCGGACGAGGACGAGCGCGAGGGCGCAGCCCAGGCCGATCAGGGCGCCGGCCAGCAGGAGGGGGCGGACGCCGAAGAGGTCGCTGGCGGGGCCCGAGAGGACCTGGCCGAAGGGGATGGCGAGGATCGAGCCGCCGACCTCGTACGCGGTCACCCGGTTGAGCCGGTCCTGCGGTATCTGCGTCTGCACCGTCGTGGACCACTGGACGCCCCAGAACGCCCAGCCCACGCCGCTGACCGCGTAGCCGAGCATGAGCAGCGGCAGGGGCGGGACCAGGGCCGCCGCCAGCGGCATCATCGGGAACAGGCACATCGCGAAGCCGCCGCCGAGCAGGGGGCGGACCGGGCGGAGCCGGATCGCGACGAGGCCGCCGAGGACGCAGCCGGCCCCGAAGGCGCCCTCCGCGTACCCGAAGGCCGCCTTGCCGTGCTCGGCGATGACCGAGGCGGCGCCGAGCGGGGTGAGCGGGCCCCAGACGAAGACCCCGAGCACCCACCAGATCAGGATGACCGTCCACAGCCAGGACCGGGAGCGGAACTCCTGCCAGCCCTCCCGCAGGTTCTCCAGCGTCGACTCCGAGCGGGCGGCCTTGAACCGGGGCAGGCGCAGCGCCAGCAGGCAGATCCCGCTGACCGCGAAGGTGGCGGCGTCGATCACGAACACCCAGGCCGTCGAGGTGGTGGCGACGAGCACGCCGGCGAGCGCCGGCCCGGCCATCGTGGACATCCCCTCGCTCACCCGCAGCACCCCGTTGGCCTGGGTGGGATCGGCGGAGACCTGCGGCACGAGGCTGGAGGTGCCCGGCTGGAACATCGCCGTCGCGATGCCGCCGAGCACCGATCCGCCGATGACGAACCACAGCGTCGGGTGGCCGAGCCAGAGGTAGACGGCGAAGGAGCCCTGGGCCGCGCACCGGACGGCGTCCGCGCCGATCATCTGGGGCAGGGGGTGGAAGCGGTCCGCGAACACCCCGCCGAAGACGACGAAGAGGGCGAAGGACCCCATCCAGGCGCCGAGGGCGTACCCGATGCCGCCGACCCCGTAGCCGAGCGAGATCATGGCCACGGCCATGGCCACCGGCATCATCGTGTCGCCCAGCATCGAAACGACGCGGGCGGTGAAGAAGAGGCCGAAGTTCCTGGTCCACAGGCGGGTGGCGGGGGCGGGCGGGGCGGAGACGGACGACGACACCATGGTCAGCCAATTCGCTTGGATTCGGAGGGGCGTTGACCGGATGGATCGCGGCGGCCGGCATCTGAGGATCATGGGCGGGGATCCGGCCGGTCAAGTGAATTGGCCGGGGGTCCGCGGGGGCTCCGGGAGGTCTCGGACCGCGGGCGCGGGTTGCCGTCCTGCATAACCGCATGCAGAGTGCTCCGTGACTGAATATCTCACCGGTCACGGACGGGACGGAGGGGAACGGGATGAGTGAAAGCCCTGCGGCACGGCTGCAGAAACTGTTCGAAGGACACCGGCTGACGCCGACCCAGCGGCGCATCGCGCACTGCATGGTGCGCGGGGCGGCGGAGGTGCCGTTCCTGTCGAGCGTGGAGCTCGCCGAGCTGGCCGGGGTGAGCCAGCCGTCGGTGACCCGGTTCGCGGTCGCGCTGGGCTTCGACGGCTATCCGGCGCTGCGCCGGCACCTGCGGGAAGTGGCCCCCGCCGCCCGGGCCGGGGCCGCGGACGAGGACGCGTACAACGAGTACCAGCAGGCCGTCCAGGGCGAGATCGAGAACCTGCGGCAGCTGTCGGCGATGCTCGCCGACCCCGCGCCGGTGCAGGAGGCGGGCCGGCTGCTGGCCGCCTCGCGTCCGCTGCCCGTACTGGGACTGCGCGCGGCCTCCTCGCAGGCGCGCGGGTTCGCGTACTTCGCGGCGAAGGTCCACCCCGACGTGCGGCTCCTCGACGAGGGCGGCTCCATGCTCGCCGACCGGATCGACGCGGCGGCGGGCGCCGGGGCCTCGGCCCTGCTGTGCTTCGCGCTGCCCCGCCACCCGAAGGAGGTCGCGGAGGCCCTGGACCACGGGCGGGCGGCCGGGCTGACCGTGGTGACGGTCGCGGACTCGGCGTTCGCGCCGGTGGCCCGCCACTCGGACCTGCTGATCCCGGCTCCGGTCGGCACCGGCCTGGCCTTCGACACGGCGTGCGCGCCGATGCTCCTGGGGCGGGTCCTGCTGGAGGCGATGGCGGACGAGCTCCCGGACGCGCAGGCCCGCCTGGAAGCCTTCGACACGAGGGCCGCGGCGCGGGGCCTGTTCGTGGAGTAGTACCGGGAGCCCCCGGGCGGCCTAGCGGTAGTTGAGCTCGGCCAGCTCGGTGGCCAGGCGCCGCTGCAGTGCCGGGACGCGGGCGAGGAGCGGGAGCAGGGCGTTGCGCGCGGCGCGCAGGGCGGGATTGCGCAGGGTGGCGATACGGGTCATCCGGTCGGTCAGCGCCACCACCCGCAGGGCGACGGGCCGGCGGGTGGCCTCGTACGCGTCGAGGGCGTCGTCCGTGCCCGAATCGAGTGCCGCGGCGAGGGCGCGGCCCAGGGCGTGGCCGTCCTGGATGCCGGTGTTCATGCCCTGGCCGCCGGCCGGGCTGTGCACGTGCGCGGCGTCGCCCGCGAGCAGCAGCCGGCCCGCGCGGTAGCGGTCCGCGACCCGGTGGTGGACCCGGAACCGGGAGGACCAGACGACGGCGGTGACGGAGGCCTGGCCGGGGGCGTGGGCGTCCAGCAGGGCCTGGACGAAGGCGAGGTCCGGCGCGGCGGGGGCCTCGGCGACGGTGGCGACGACGCGGTAGCGCCCGCCGGGGAGCGGGGCGATCACGACGAGGCCGTCCGCGCCGAAGGTGAGGGAGACCTCCTGGGGCCCGGGGGCCCAGTCCATCGCCACGTCGGCGAGGACGAAGGACTCCTCGTAGGAGCTGCCGCCGAAGCCGATTCCGGCCACCTCGCGGACCGTGCTGTGCATGCCGTCGGCTCCGACGGCATAGGCGGCACGGAGGGTCTCGCCGGTGGCGGTGGTGAGCACGACGCCGGCCGAGTCCGTGTCCTGGGTGACGGAGGTGACCTCGTACGGGCGGTGCACGTCGCCGCCGAGGGCGCGCAGGCGGTCGAGGAGCACGGCCTCGGTCTGGTCCTGCGGAACCATCAGGGCGTACGAGTGGGCCGTGGGCAGGCCGTCGAAGGCGATGGTGGCGAGGGGGCGGACCCCGTCGCGGACCCGGAAGCGCGTGACGGTCGTGCCGCGGCGGATCAGCTCGGCGCCGGCCGCGGGGTCGAGCTCGTCGAGGACCTCCAGGGTCCGGGCGTGCACGACGGCGGCCCGGGAGGTGTTGGCGCCCTCGGCCTGCCGGTCCAGCAGCACGAAGTCGACGCCGGCCTTGGCGAGGGTCAGGGCGAGGGCGAGGCCGGTGGGGCCGGCTCCGACGATGGCGACGTGGGTGGTGGCGGGGAGTGACATGAGCGTTCTCCTCCAGAGGGCCTGGATGCCAACGAGTGTTGGCCAACGGCTGTTGACGTAAGTGTGCGACGGCCGCGATGGCATGTCAACGATTGTTGGCCTACAGTTGTTGGCATGATGCGAGACGCAGATGGGGACACGGCCGGGGATACGGCCGGGGACGGCAGGGGCGCGCAGACCAGGGCCGCGATCCTGCGGGCGGCGCGGGACCGGTTCGCCGCGCAGGGGTACGAGCGGACGACGATCCGCGGCGTCGCGGCGGACGCGGGCATCGACCCGTCGATGGTGATGCGGTACTTCGGCAACAAGGAGGGGCTCTTCGACGCGGCCCTCGCCGTGGACCTGCGGCTGCCGGATCTGACGGCGGTCCCGGAGGGGGAGCTGGCGGGGGTGCTCGTACGGCACTTCGTGGAGCGGTGGGAGGGCGATCCGGCGGATGACGCGCTGCTGGTGCTGTTGCGCTCCGCGGTGACGAACGAGGCGGCGGCGGGGCGGATGCGGGAGGTCTTCGCAACCCAGGTCGCTCCCGCGCTGGCGGCCGCCCTCGGCCCCGAGCGGGCCGCCCGCGCGGCGGGCCTGATCTCCGCGCAGCTCCTGGGCCTGGCCCTGACCCGCCACCTCCTGCGCCTGCCCGCGGTGACGTCTTTGACGCCGGGCGAGGTGGTCGATGGCCTCACGCCGGCCCTGACCGCCATCCTGGCGTCCGTCTGAGTCCAAGCGCACCGCCGCTGCACGGGGGCCAGCCCCCGGACCCCCGGGGGGGCCACCCCCGCC
>NZ_JBSGXB010000151.1:0-17541 GCF_053609185.1 Streptomyces sp. NPDC054956
GGGGAACGGTGGAAGGGCGGGTAGGGGACCGCCCCGCGCAGCGGTCCCGTTCCTAGCCGCGGACAGCGGATGCGCGGAGGGAGGCGATCAGGTCGCGGATCAGGTCCGTGCCGCGGAGGGTCAGGACCGACTCCGGGTGGAACTGGACCCCCGCGAAGCCCCGCGCCGTGGAGCGGAGGGCGTGGACCTCGCCGGTGGCGGGATCCCGGGAGATCTCGATGCCCTGCCCCGCAAGGGCCCGCTCCCGCTCCGCCGAGCACTGCGCCGCGTACGTGTTGTAGAAGCCCACCACCTCCTCGCCCCCGAACAGCGGAATCCGCGTCTGCGCCCCCTGCGCCGGCTCCGCCTTGCGGACCAGCGGCAGCCCCAGCTCGGCCGCCAGCAGCTGGTGGCTGAGGCAGACCCCGAGCAGCCCGCCCCGGTGCGAGGCCAGGAGCTCCGCCGTCAGCCCGCGCATCGTCCGGATCTTCGGGTCGCCGGCGTCCGCCGGGTCGCCCGGGCCGGGGCCCATCACGATCGGCCCGTCCCAGGCCAGGGCCGCCGCCCGCAGGCCCGGATCGTCGTAGCGGCGTACGGTCACCTCCAGCCCGGCGACCCGCAGCACGTGCCCGAGCATCGAGGTGAAGGTGTCCTCGCCGTCCACCACCAGCGCATGGCCCGTCACCTCCGCCGGCCGCTCCTGCATCCGCAGCCAGAACGGCGCCAGGTCCTCGCGGCGCGCGGCCAGGGCCGCCTGGACCCCGGGGTCGTCGGCCAGCCGCGCCCCGGCCGCTCCGGTGCCGGACGGCCGCACCGCCGCCGGGCGGACGCCCAGCGCCGCCAGTACGCCCGCCGCCTTCGCGTGCGTCTCGGCCACCTCGCCCGCCGGGTCGGAGTGGCGCACGAGGGTGGCCCCGACGGGCACCCGCAGCGCCCCGTCCGGCGCGATGTCCGCCGTACGGATCAGGATCGGCGAGTCCAGGGTCTGCGCACCCGCGGCGTCGACGCCCAGCAGCGCCAGCGCGCCCGCGTAGTAGCCGCGCCCGCCGGCTTCGTACCGCTCGATGACCCGGCAGGCGTTCTGTACCGGCGACCCGGTCACCGTCGCCGCGAACATGGTCTCCTTCAGCACCTCCCGCACGTCCAGGGAGGACCGGCCGCGCAGCTCGTACTCGGTGTGCGCGAGGTGCGCCATCTCCTTGAGCCGGGGTCCGACGACGACCCCGCCCATGTCGCCGACGGTGCACATCATCTTCAGTTCCTCGTCCACCACCATGGACAGCTCCTCGGTCTCCTTGCGGTCCCCGAGGAAGGACAGCAAGGACTCCACGGAGGGGCCCTCGGCCGGATACCGGTACGTGCCGCTGATCGGGTTCATCACGACCGTGCTGCCGGACATCCGCACGTGCACCTCGGGGCTGGCCCCGACGAGGGTGCGCTCCCCGGTGTGGACCACGTACGTCCAGTACGCGCCCCGCTCGCCCTCCAGCAGCCGCCGGAACAGCGCGAGGGCGTCGGCGCGGCCGAAGCCCTCGATCCGGCCCTCGTACGTGCGCCGGATGACGAAGTTCGCGCCCTCGCCGCGGCCGATCTCGTCCTCGATGACCCGCCGGACGGTGTCCGCGTACTCCTCGTCGGGGACGTCGAAGCCGCCGCCGTCGACCCGTACCTCGTGGGCCGGCAGGGCCGCCAGCGCCTCGGCGAGCGGGATCTCGTACGCCTCGTCGGCGACGAGCACGCTCAGCGGCGTGCCGTCGTCGCGCACGTCGAACCCGCGCTCCCGGATCTGCCGGAACGGTACGAGCGCCAGCGCGGGCCGCTCGCCGACGGGCAGGTCGGCGAGGTGCTCGGCCTCGTGGACGGGGCCGATCAGGACCTCGACGGTGTCGTGGTCGCGGCCCGGGGTGCGGCGGCGCAGCAGGGCGAAGGGCGGGGCGGATGCGTCGAGCAGATCGTGCAGGCGGTGCGGGTCGAGCAGTCGGCTGGTGTCCATGGGCTTCGACATGGAGGGGTCGTCCTTCCGGGTGGTGGAGGGACGGCCGGCGCTCCGCGAAAACACGGAAGGCCGCCCCTCGGGGCGGCCTTCGCTTCGCTCGTGGTTTCAGGTACGCGCGAGAAGTGGGCCGCCGGGAGCGGACCACCACCAGTTCTTGTTGCTGTGCGCGTACATGCGGTGAACCCTAACCCACCAGGCGTGGTGAACGGGTGAGTAACACAGGGAGAGACATCCATCTCACGTAGTGGTCATCGGGCTGGACGCGTCGTGCGACGCCGTAATGTGTGTGGGGTGACCGTGAACGCTGAAACCCAAGCCCCCGCCTCCAAGGCGACCTGGCGAGACCTTCCCGCGGCGCAGCAGCCTTCGTACCCCGATGCCGAGGCCCTGCGCGCTGTCGTCGCGGACCTCGAGTCGTATCCTCCGCTCGTTTTCGCGGGTGAGTGCGACCAGCTGCGCGCCCGTCTGGGAGCCGTCGCCAAGGGCGAGGCGTTCCTGCTGCAGGGCGGCGACTGTGCCGAGGCCTTCGACGCCGTGTCCGCCGACCACATCCGCGCCAAGCTGAAGACGCTGCTCCAGATGAGTGCCGTCCTGACGTACGCGGCCTCCGTGCCCGTCGTCAAGGTCGGGCGCATCGCCGGCCAGTACTCCAAGCCGCGCTCCAAGGACACCGAGACCCGCGACGGCGTCACCCTGCCGACCTACCGCGGCGACTCCGTCAACGGCTTCGCCTTCACCGAAGAGGCCCGGATCCCGGACCCCGAGCGGCTGAAGCGCATGTACCACGCGTCCGCGTCGACGCTGAACCTGGTGCGCGCCTTCACCACCGGCGGCTACGCCGACCTGCGCCAGGTCCACGCCTGGAACCAGGACTTCGTGAAGAACTCCCCGTCCGGGCAGCGCTACGAGCAGCTCGCGCGGGAGATCGACAACGCGCTGAACTTCATGAAGGCCTGTGGCACCGACCCGGCCGAGTTCAAGGCGGTGGAGTTCTACTCCTCCCACGAGGCGCTGCTGCTCGACTACGAGGGCGCCCTCACCCGTACGGACTCGCGCACCGGCCGGCTGTACGACACCTCCGGCCACATGGTCTGGATCGGTGAGCGCACCCGCCAGCTGGACCACGCGCACATCGAGTTCTGCTCGCAGATCGCCAACCCGATCGGCATCAAGCTCGGCCCCACCACCACGGTGGACGAGGCGCTGACCTACATCGACCGCCTGGACCCCGAGCGCGAGCCGGGCCGGCTCACCTTCGTCGTCCGCATGGGCGCCGACAAGGTCCGCGACAAGCTCCCCGAGCTGGTCGAGAAGGTCACCGCCTCCGGCGCGACCGTCGCCTGGGTCACCGACCCGATGCACGGCAACACCTTCGAGGCGGCCTCCGGCCACAAGACGCGCCGTTTCGACGACGTGCTCGACGAGGTCAAGGGCTTCTTCGAGGTCCACAAGGGCCTCGGCACCCACCCGGGCGGCATCCACGTCGAGCTCACCGGTGACGACGTCACCGAGTGCGTGGGCGGCGGCGACGAGATCTTCGTCGACGACCTGCACCAGCGCTACGAGACGGCCTGCGACCCCCGCCTGAACCGCAGCCAGTCCCTCGACCTGGCGTTCCTGGTCGCCGAGATGTACCGCGACCAGTAGGACGGCAGCGCGGTGTGAGTACCGACGAGTAACGGCCGATGGGGCGCGGATCCAATGTGATCCGCGCCCCATCGTCGTATCCGGGTCTTTTAGGGAACCCTAAGTTTGGGTAGGGTTAGGTAAGCCTCACCGAATAGGGGATGGCTGGCCGAACCATTCCTGTCAGGGAGGTGAACCGCGTGTACGTCTGCTCTTGTTTCGGGATCACCGACAAGCAGGTCAAGGACCACGCGGCCGCCGGGGCCTGCACCCCCCGCCAGATCGCCTCGGCCACCAAGGCCGGCACCGACTGCGGTTCCTGCGTGCGCACCATCCAGGGCCTCCTCGGCCGCGGGGCCTGCCCGCGCCGGGAGCTGCTGGAGAAGGGCAACGCGGCGGCCGTGCTGGCCGCGGACTCCGAGCTGGCGGCCGCGCCCGTACTCGCCGAAGCGGCCTAGCCGGCCTGGCTAGCTCGGCTGCTCGATGAGCTGCGCGATGTAGAGCGGCTCGCCGATGGACTCGATGAGCTCCAGCTGGGTGTCCAGGTAGTCGATGTGGTGCTCCTCGTCCTCCAGGATCTCCTCGAAGAGCCGTGCCGAGGTGACGTCACCCTTGCCGCGCATGACCTCGATGCCCCGCTTGAGGCGGTCGATCGCCTCGACCTCGACCTGCCGGTCGGCCTGGAACATCTCCGTCAGGGTCTGGCCGACGCGTACGTGGAAGAGGCGCTGGTAGTTCGGCAGGCCGTCGAGCATCAGGATGCGCTCGGTGATCTTGTCCGCGTGCTTCATCTCATCGATGGACTCTTCACGCGTGTACTTGGCGAGCTTCGTCCAGCCCTTGTTGTCCTGGATCCGGTAGTGGAGCCAGTACTGGTTGATGGCCGTGAGTTCGCCGGTCAGCTGCTCGTTGAGAAACTCAAGGACCTCGGGGTCGCCCTGCATCGCAGAGGCTCCTTCCAGGCAATGTCAGCAATGTGACGGGGCAGGTGCGCGCATCCTTGCACCGCCGCAGGAAGCAGTCCAGTAAGTGCCTCCTTAGTGGGAGTTACCGTGACTTGCCCGAATCGGCCCGTACCTGGTCATGACCACCCTGCCAAGTCTGTCACCATGGAGGTATGGGTCAGCCGGAAAGCCGGGAATCTCCGGGATCAGAGCAACTGGAGCTTCCCCCGGGGCAGAGGCTGCAGCGAGGCTGGCCGGTCACCCACTACGGGCCGGTCCCCAAGTTCAAGCCGGACCGCTGGGAGTTCCGCGTATTCGGCGCGACCGCCGACGGCGACAAGCGCTGCTGGAACCACGAGGAGTTCGCGGCGCTGCCGTTCGAGTCCGTCGTGGCCGACCTGCACTGCGTGACCAAGTTCAGCATGCAGGGCGCCGAGTGGGGCGGTGTGCTCGCGCGCACGATCCTCGAGCTCGCCCCGCCGTCCCCGCAGGTCACGCATGTGATGGTGTGGGCCGAGTACGGCTTCAGCTCCAACATGCGCCTCGCCGACTTCGCTTCCGAGCGGTCCGTTTTCGCCACCCACCAGGGCGGTGAACTGCTCACCGCCGAGCACGGTTTCCCGCTGCGGCTCGTCGTGCCGCACCTGTACGCGTGGAAGGGCCCCAAGTGGGTCCGCGGCGTGGAGTACATGACCGCCGACCGCCGCGGTTTCTGGGAGGAGCGGGGCTACCACAACATCGGCGACCCCTGGCGCGAGCAGCGCTACTCCTATCAGGAGGAGCCCGGGGACGGCCCCGAACTCTGAGCGTCCCCGCTCAGTGGTGGTACTGGTGGACGACCGCGTGGCCCTTGCCGCGGCCGATCATCCACTTGTTGACCGGCGTCGTGACGACGAAGGCGATCGCGAGCGAGATCGCCAGCGCGATCCAGAACAGCGCGTCCGACAGCATCGCGTCCATGGCGCCCGGCCACAGGACGATCACCCCGTTGTCGATCAGCTCCATGACGGCGATCGAAAGGGTGTCCGCCGCCAGCGCCACCCGGATGGCCGTACGGAAGTCCACGCCGGCCGACAGGATCCCGCGCAGGGTGAGCGCGTAACCGAAGAAGAACGCGAGGACGATCGCGAGGACCATCGTCGGGACGTTGCCCCAGCCGAACGCGGTGCCGATGACCATGCCGAGCACCTCGCCGATGGCGCATCCGGTGAGGCAGTGGAGGGTGGCCTTCGCGGCCATCGCCCAGCTGACCGGCGAGGCGCCGCCGTGTCCGTGGTGCTCGTGGTGCGCGTGCCGGCCGTGCTGCTCATGCTGTCCGTGGTGCTGCTCGTGCTGGCTCGCGTGCTGGTGGTGCTCGTGGTGCTCGTGCGTGTGCTCCATGACGACCCCCTGATGGGAAAACCCGAGTAGCGGCTCTGCCGATATGACAGAACCGTATACCCCCCTGGGGTATTCCTCAACAGATCGTCAGAGCCCGCGCAGCTCCTTGAGCAGGGCCACGTCCGCCGCGTGCCCCTCCTTGCCGCCGGGCGTCTCGATGATCAGCGGTACGCCCTCCATCGCCGGGTGCGTGAACAGCTCGGCGAAGGCGTCGCGGCCGATGTGGCCCTGGCCGATCTGCGCGTGGCGGTCCTTGTGGGCGCCCACGCCCTCCTTGGAGTCGTTCGCGTGCACCAGCTTCAGCCGCCCCTCGCCCACCGTGTCCACCAGCAGGTCCAGCGTCTGCTTCGTCCCGCCCGGTTCCGCCAGATCGTGCCCGGCGGCGAAGACGTGGCAGGTGTCCAGGCAGATCCCGAGCATCGGATGGCGGTCGAGCGCCTCGAAGTACGGGCCGAACTCCTCGGCCGTCGAGCACAGCGAGGAACCCTGCCCGGCCGTGGACTCCAGCAGCAGGAAGGGGTCGTCCTCGTGCGTCAGCTCGTCGAGCAGCGGCAGCATGTGCTCCCTGACCTGCGCGTACGCCGCCTCGCGCGGGCGGCCGCCGGTCGCGGAGCCCGTGTGCACGACCACCCCGAGCGCGCCGATCGCGCGGGCCCGGCGCAGTGAGTGCCTCAGCGACTCCACCGACTTCTCGACGGTCGCCTCGGTGTGCGAGCCGAAGTTGATCAGGTACGGCGCGTGCACGTACGCCGGGATCGACTCGGCCGCGCACGCCTCGCGGAACTGCTCGTCCTGCGCCGGATTGCCGACCGGGGTGGCCCAGCCGCGCGGATTGGCGACGAAGACCTGCACGGCCTCCGCGCCCATCTCACGGGCGTACGTCAGCCCGACCGAGGCGAGCCCGCCCGCGACGGGGACGTGCCCGCCCACTGGATTGCGGCTCATCGAATTGCTCATGGCGTGGTGCTACAGCCCCTTGGTCCTGATGGTGATCGTGCTGCCCTCGGCGGCGGTCTGGCCGGCGGGCACGGACTGCGAGTCGATGGTGTTGCTGAAGGAGAGGAAGGGCCTGTCGAGCTTCACCTTGAACCCCAGCGCCTCCAGGGCCTTGCGGGCCGGGTCCACGTCCTGGCCGGTGACGTCCGGCACCGGGATCTGGCGCGGGCCCTTGGAGACGGTGAGCGTCACCGTGTCGCCGGCCGCGGCCTGGCTGCCGGCGGCGACCGACTGGTTGGCGACCGTACCGGCGGGGGAGGGGGAGTTGACCTGCTCGGGAGCCACGGCCACCTTCAGACCCAGGTCCTCCAGTACGGAACGGGCCTGGTCGACGGGCTTGCCGCCCACGCCGGGCACCGGCACCGGGCGTCCCTTGCTGACCAGGAGCCTGACCTCCGTGTCCAGGGGCCGCTTCTGGCCGCCCGGCGGGTCCGTACTGATCACCGAGCCCTGGGCGACGTCCTGACTGAAGGCCTGGGTGATCGCCCCGGTGCCCAGACCGGCCGAGGCCAGCTCCGCCTTGGCCGCCTCCAGCGGCTTGCCCTTCAGATCGGGGACGACGACGACCTCGGGCCCGCGCGAGATCGTCAGGGTCACCGCACCGTTGCCGCGGATGCTCTTGCCGCCCGGGGGATCGGTGTTCATCACCGTCCCCTTGGCGAAGGACTCGCTGAACTTCCGGTCGACCCGCTTCACACCGAGACCGGCCTCCGACAGCCGCGCCCTGGCGTCCGCCTCGCTCTTGCCGAGCAGGTTCGGGACCTTCGTGAACTGGCCGGAACTGATGTACCAGACGCCGGTGCCCAGGCCGAAGAAGAGCAGTACGCCGACCACCACGAGCAGCGTCCCGCGCCGCCGGGGCCGCGGGGGACGGGAATCGGCGGGCGGGATCGGCGGAGACGCCAGCCGGGAGGTGTGGGACAGCTGATCGGCTTGCGAGGCCACCGGCCGCGGGATCACGCTGGTGCGGTCCTCGGCGGCGGTCCGCTCCTGGGCACGGGCCTGCGGCGGTACGGCGTTCAGCTCGGCCTCGCCGAGCTGCGCGCGGGCGTCCAGGGCCAGCCCGAGGAGGGCGGCGGCGTCGTAGGGCCGCAGTTCGGGGTTGCGCGCGGTGGCGTGGGCGACGAGCTCGTCCAGCGCGGCCGGCAGTCCGGGGACGGCCACGGACGGGGGCGGGACGTCCTCGCCCAGGTGCCGGTAGAGCACCTGCGCGGGATTCTCGCCGGTGTGCGGCTTGGAGCCGGTGAGCATCTCGTAGAGCACGACACCGCAGGCGTAGACGTCCACGCGGGTGTCGGTGACCCCGTTCTGGATCTGCTCGGGGGCCAGGTAGGAGACGGTGCCGAGGACGGAGCCGGTGGTGTTCGTGACCGAGTCCACGGACCGGACCAGCCCGAAGTCGGCCACCTTCACCCGGCCGTCGTCACCGATCAGCACGTTCTCGGGCTTCATGTCGCGGTGCACGAAGCCGGCCCGGTGCGCGGCGCCGAGGGCGGCGAGGACCGGTTCGAGGATGTCGAGGGCCGCACGGGGCTGCAGTGCGCCGCGCTCGCGGAGCACGTCGCGCAGGGTGCAGCCGGAGACGTACTCCATGGCGAGGTACGTGTACGGGCCGTGCGTGCCCTGGTCGAAGACGGCCACCACGTTGGGGTGCGCGAGGCGGGCCACGGACTTCGCCTCCCGGATGAACCGGTCGACGAAGGCGCCGTCGGCGGCGAGCGCCGGGTGCATCACCTTCAGCGCGAGGATCCGGTCGAGGCGGGTGTCGACGGCCCGGTAGACCGTGGCCATGCCGCCGGCCGCGATACGGGCGTCCACGCGGTAGCGGCCGTCGAGCGTCTGCCCGACGAGGGGGTCGTCCATGGTCGTGTCCACCCGGCGATTCTACGAGTGCGCGGCTCGGGTCCCGCCAGGGTCCCCTTGGGTTGCAGCGCAGCTGTGACGTCCCTGTCCGGAAGCGATGCAGGGCGCGGCGCCGCCGCACGGGGGCCAGCCCCCGGACCCCCGCGCCTCAAACGCCGGCGGGGCTGGAATTTGCCACTGCGCGGCATCTTCCAGCCCGTCCGGCGTTTGGTGGGGGAAAGCGGGACCCGGGCCGGCCGGGATCGGAAAGGATTCGGGGTTTCCCGTCAGCCTCATCGTCCTTCCGCGTCGGGCCGGCCTGTCAAGGGCGCTCACTGCGTTCGCGTCGCTTCGCGACGGCCTCCGGCCGCCCTTGACAGCCCGTCCCGCCACGGAAAAACGAAGACTGCCGGGAACCCCCGAAGGAACGGGCCGGAAGTTGCGTTCCGGACCGAGCCCGATCACGGATGCGCGGCCAGAACGCCCAGGAAAGACGGCCGGACCGGCACCCGGCACCACCGAACAGCCCGCCGGTAGCGGTAGCGCGACTGATCGCTACGCGCTCCTCATCCCTCAGCGCCCGACGGCCGCCCTGGGGCGCTGCCCGCACGAAACAGAGGCCGGGGATTGCTGCGTCCGTCGCGGGGCCGGTCCGCGTGGGACGAACTCCGCGCCTTGGCCGAGCGCACGGACGGCCTCGCTCGAGCGTCACAGGGCAGCGGAGGTCTGTTGCCGCAAGGCGGCATCAGACGTCGTACGGGTACACCTCAAGCGCTCGTGAGATGAATGCGATGCGCTGGCCCACCTGCAGCGTCTCCCTGTGGGACTCGACTTCGATCATCACCACGTCCGTCCCCACCCTGAGCGCTACGACCGGATCATCGGGACCCCCGACGCTCAGCACCTCTCCCCGCACGACGATTCCGTACGTGTAGACCTCCATGTCGTAGCGGACCGTCGGCGCAACGGGTCGCCACTCGACTACAGGGTGCGGGATCGTGAGCTCGACGAACGCGGTGGTGCCTTGCTCCGGCAGGTGAGAGCTCATCCAGCGGGCCAGCCCCACACCATGCCCCGCTTCGCAGCGGAAGACGACGACTCGCTTCTCCTCGACGACTCGGTTCACGAATATCCGCACCACGCCGCTCCGTTCATCGAGGGGGGGGCTGAGCCTAGCGCGCTCCCCACGCACTGACCGTCGGTCGCCGTCGATGAGGAGCGCGTGGCGATCTGTTGCGCCTGTCGGTCCGGGACGGGCTGCTGGTCGCCCTTTGGCGGGGTATCAGCCCCGGACGGCCTGCGGACGCCGAGGAATGAGGAGCGCGTAGCGATCTGTCGCGCTACGCGCTGCCGCAGCCTGGTTGGACATCACTGATGGGCCCGTCAGGTCCCTTGTGACCGGCCCGTTCCTTCGGGGGTTCCCGGCAGTCTTCGTTCTTCCGTGGCGGGACGGGCTGTCAAGGGCGGCCGGAGGCCGTCGCGAAGCGACGCGAACGCAGTGAGCGCCCTTGACAGGCCGGCCCGATGCGGAAGGACGATGAGGCTGACGGGAAACCCCGAACCCTTTACGGCTCCGGCCGGCCCGGGTCCCGCCTTCCCCCGGAGTGGGGCCCGAGGGGGTGTGGGCACCGCATGCGCGGGAACCCGTACTCCCGACCCCTCAGAACGCCGGGCGTTCCGGGTCCAGGGTCGCGCGGCCCTCTACCGGGGAGGAGGGTTCCGCGAAGCGGCGTTCCGGGATGCGGCCCGCGCGGTGGGCCAGGCGGCCCGCCGAGACCGCGTCCCGCATCGCGGCGGCCATCAGGACCGGCAGCTGCGCACGCGTCACCGCGGAGGCGAGCATCACCGCCGAGCAGCCCAGTTCCATGGCCAGGGCCACGTCCGAGGCCGTGCCGGCCCCCGCGTCGAGGATCACCGGAACCCCCGCCCGCTCCGCGATCAGCTCGAAGTTGTGCGGATTGCGGATGCCCATCCCGGAGCCGATCGGGGACCCCAGCGGCATGATCGCCGCGCAGCCCACGTCCTCCAGCTTCCGCGCGAGCACCGGGTCGTCGTTCGTGTACGGGAGGACCGTGAAGCCCTCGTCCACCAGGATCTCGGCGGCGTCGAGCAGCTCCACCCCGTCGGGCAGCAGCGTCCGCTCGTCCGCGACGACCTCCAGCTTGATCCAGTCCGTGCCGAGGGCCTCGCGGGCCAGGCGGGCGGTGAGGACCGCCTCGCCGGCGGTAAAGCATCCCGCCGTGTTCGGCAGTACGTCGATCCCGAGCTTGGTCAGGACGGACAGGACGGAGCCCTGCACCGTCGGGTCCAGCCTGCGCATCGCCACCGTCGTGAGCTCGGTGCCGGAGGCCACCAGCGCCCGCTCCAGGATGTCCAGGCTGGGCGCCCCGCCCGTGCCCATGATCAGGCGGGAGGAGAAGGTCCGGCCGCCGAGGGTGAACGCGTCTTCGGGCTCGTCGAGTACCTCGGGAATGTCGCGCATGTGGGCCATGGTGCTCAGCCTCCCTGGACCGCGGTGAGGACCTCGACGCGGTCGCCGTCGGCCACGGAGGTGTAGGGCCACTGGCCGCGCGGCACCACCGTCTCGTTCAGGGCCGCGGCGACCCCCTTGGTGGCCTGGGTGAGGGTGGCGACGACCGCGTCGAGGGTGGTTCCGGCCACGATCTCGCGCTGCTCGCCGTTGACGGAAATGCTCATGCGTACGACTCCTGGCGCGTGCGGGAGAAACGGCGGGGGGTGAAGGGGCGCGCGATCTCCGGCAGTTCGCCGGTGGTCAGCAGTTCCGCCATGACGTCCCCGGTCAGCGGGGTCAGCAGGACCCCGTTGCGGTAGTGCCCGGTGGCCAGGTGCAGACCCGGCAGGTCGGTCGGGCCGAGCAGCGGGGCGTTGTCCGGCGAGCCGGGCCGCAGCCCCGCCCGGGTCTCCACCAGCGGGAGTTCGGTGATGCCGGGCACCAGCTCGTGGGCATCGCGCAGGAGCTCGTAGACCCCGCCCGCGGTGACGGTCGTGTCCCAGCCGAGTTCCTCGCTGGTGGCGCCGACCACGAGCTCGCCGTTCTCGCGCGGCACCAGGTAGACGTGGCTGCCGCGCACGACGGCCCGTACCGTCCGCGACAGGAACGGCGCGTACGGAGCCGGCACCGCGAGCCGCAGCACCTGGCCCTTCACCGGCCGTACGGGAGCCGCGACCTCGGGCGGTACGCCGTCCAGGAGCCCGCTGAGCGAGCCCGCGGCCAGTACCACCTGGTCGGCGGCCAGCTGCGTGCCGTCCGCGTCGTCGAGGACCGCGCCCGAGGCCCGGTCGGCGGTGGTCAGCAGGCGCGCCGCCTTCGCCCGGTGGAAGACGACCCCGGCCCGCTCGCAGGCGGCCAGCAGTGCGGCCGCGAGGCGGCGCGGGTCGACCTGGTGGTCGCCGTCCACGCGCAGCCCGCCGCGTACGCCGGGGGCCAGCATCGGCTCCAGGCGGCGGCACTCGCGGCCGGTCAGCCACTCCGACTCCAGGCCGCAGCGGCGCTGCAGGGCGTGCAGCTCGCGCAGGTGGAGGCGGTCGTCGGCGTCGAGGGCCACGGCGAGGGTGCCGCAGGCCCGGTAGCCGATGTCCATGCCGCCGCTGGCCTCGGCGAGTTCGGCGGCGAACTCCGGATAGCGGGCGGCGGAGGCGACGTTGAGCCCCAGCAGGGTCTCCTCGCCGTAGTGCAGTTCGGTGACGGCGGCCAGCATGCCGGCCGCGACCTGGGCGGCGCCGCCACCGGGCGCCGGGTCGGCCAGTGCGGTGCTCAGCCCGTGCCGGGCCGCCCGCCAGGCGGTGACCAGGCCGATGATGCCGCCCCCGATGACGAGGACGTCGTAGCCGGGATTCCGGCCCTTCCTGGATGAATGCATGGGCGTCCAGCCCCTCCCTTCGCCGGCATGACCCGGATCAGGTTCGTACGGTCGGAGGCCGGCCAGCCTCCCTCTCAGCCCGGTGCGCCCGGACTCCCGCGATAGGTACGGTGGCCAGAGTAACGCCGAGCCCGGTCGGCGGGTAAGGCTGCCTCCCCGCACCCGGACCGGCACCCGGACCGGCACCCGGACCGGCACTCGATCCGCACCCGGTTCGCGGTCGATCCCCGCCCGCTATTCCTGACGGACCGTCAGATGATTAGGCTGGGCCGCGTGAGCGAGCAGACGCAACAGACGGAACACGCGCGGCGCGGCGTCGTCGTCGTGGGCGCCGGCATGGCCGGTGTCCAGACCGCGGTCGCCCTCCGGGAACAGGGCTGGACCGGCCCCGTCACCCTGCTGGGCGCCGAACCCCACCAGCCCTACGACCGGCCCCCGCTGTCCAAGGCGGTGCTCCTCGGCAAAGCCGAGGACTCGGCCTTCGACGTCGACTTCGAAGGCCTGGACATCGAGCTCCGCCTCGGCGTCGAGGTCACCGGCCTGCGGGCCGCCGCGCACGAGGTGGACACCGCCGCGGGCCCGGTCCCGTACGAGGTCCTCGTGCTGGCGACGGGCGCCCGGCCCCTGACCCTGCCCGGTGCGGAGGGGGTCCCGGGCGTGCACCTGCTGCGCACCCTGGACGACGCGGCCAGGCTGCGGCCCGTGCTCGCGGCGGGCTCCGCCGTGGTGGTGGTCGGTGCCGGATGGATCGGCGCGGAGTTCGCCACGGCGGCGCGCGAGGCCGGCTGCGAGGTCACCGTCGTCGAGGCGGCCGACCGGGTCCTGGCGGGCGCGCTGCCGGCGGAGGTCGCCGAGCCGATGGGTCGCTGGTACGCGGAGGCGGGCGCCACGCTGCTGACGGGCGCGCGGGTGGCCTCGGTGGAGGCGGGCCGGGTGCTGCTGGCGGACGGCCGGGAGCTGCCGGCCGGCGCGGTCGTGGTGGGCATCGGCGCCCGGCCCGCGACGGACTGGCTGGCGGGCTCGGGCGTCGAGCTGGGCCCGGACGGGGCGGTCGTCGCCGACGAGCACCTGCGGACCTCGGTGCCCGACGTGTACGCGGTCGGGGACTGCGCCTCGTTCCCCTCCGGGCGGTACGGGACGCGGCTGCTCGTCCACCACTGGGACAACGCGCTGCAGGGTCCGAGGGCGGTGGCGGCGAACATCGTGGCCTCGGCCGCCTCGGCCGCCTCCGACGCCGCCGGGGCACCGGCCGATGCGCCGGCCGGTGCGCCCTCCGAGCAGAGCTACGACCCGGTGCCGTACTTCTGGTCCGAGCAGTTCGGCCGCTTCGTGCAGTACGCGGGCCACCACGGCCCGTCGGACACGCTGCTGTGGCGCGGCGACCCGGCGGCCGCGACCTGGTCGGCGTGCTGGCTGCGCGACGGCCGGCTGGTCGCCCTCCTCGCGGTGGGCCGCCCGCGCGACCTGGCCCAGGGCCGCCGCCTCGTCGAGTCGGGCGCACCGGTGGACCCGGCGAGGATTGCCGACCCCGCGATCGCCCTGAAGTCGACGGTGCTCTAGGACGGCCTGGCCGAACGGAGGACCGGGTGCGGCCCCGGACGGGGCCGCTCGGGTACCGGCGGCGAGTCCGAGATGGCAGGCTTGTGCCCGTGACCGAGATTGACGCAAAGATCGATGCCCTTGTTCCCGCCTGGCTGTACCTCCCCGACATCGCGGAGATGCTCGACATCGAAGTGACCAAGGTTCGCCAGCTGGTCAAGGAAGGTCAGCTGCTCGCGGTGCGCCGCGGCGAGAACCGCTCCCTCCAGGTGCCCGCCGCCTTCATCGACGGGGACAAGATCGTCAAGGGCCTGGTCGGCCTGCTGACCGTGCTCCGCGACGACCGCTTCACCGACGCGGAGATCCTGGAGTGGCTGTTCACCGCCGACGACACCCTGCCCGGCACTCCGGTGCAGGCGCTGAGCGAGAATCGCGGCACGGAGGTGAAGCGCCGCGCTCAGGCGCTCGCCATCTGACCTGATTCCGCAACACCGGCAACACCAGCACCAGCACCAGCAGCAGTACACACGGCGCAACGCCACACGCGGTGTGCGGGCCCCCTGCCGGGCCCGCACACCGCGTACGTACGACACACCACCCCGGGGGTACCCATGTCCGCCATCGCCGCCCAGCTGTCCGACGCCCGGCTCTACCTGTGCACGGACGCACGCAAGCGGCAGGGCGACCTCCCCGAGTTCCTCGACGCCGTCCTCGCGGGCGGCGTCGACATCGTCCAGCTCCGCGACAAGGGCATGGAGGCGGGCGAGGAGCTCGAACACCTCCAGGTCTTCGCCGACGCGGCCCGCCGCCACGGCAAGCTGCTCGCCGTCAACGACCGCGCCGACGTCGCGCACGCCATCGGCTCGGACGTGCTGCACCTCGGGCAGGGCGACATCCCCGTGCCCGCCGCCCGCGCCATCCTCGGACAGGAGATCCTGATCGGACGCTCCTGCCACTCCGAGGCCGAGGTGGACGCGGCCGCCGCCGAGCCCGGCGTCGACTACTTCTGCACCGGCCCGTGCTGGCCCACCCCCACCAAGCCCGGCCGCCACGCCCCCGGACTCGGGCTCGTGCGCCACGCCGCCTCGCTCGCGCAGGACCGGCCGTGGTTCGCCATCGGCGGGATCGACGCCTCGAATCTGGACGAGGTGCTGGACGCCGGCGCCTCCCGCGTCGTGGTCGTCCGGGCCCTCACCGAGGCCTCCGACCCCGGTGCGGCCGCCGCCGACCTGGCCAAGCGGGTCCGCGCCCGCCTCGCCTAGGACGGGCCGCCCGTACGCACCCCCGCGGTCGAGCCCCGCAGTCGCTCCACCGGGCGGCTGTCTCATTTTCGTGTCCAAGGGATGGACATCGCTTCGGTGTCCACGGGAGCGCGTCTAACCTCCCCGTATGGCCCTTGGTACCTCTTCCACCTGGTCGGACCGCGCACACACGGTCCGAGACCTCATCGCGTCCGGGCGCTCGTACTCCTTCGAGTTCTGGGCACCCAAGAGCGAGAAGGGCGAGCGCAACCTCTGGAACGCGCTGCGCCGGGTCGAGGCGGTCGCCCCGAGCTTCGTCTCCGTCACCTACGGAGCCGGCGGCTCCACCCGCGGCGGCACCGTGCGGGCCACCGAGCAGATCGCCGCGGACACCACGCTGACCCCCGTCGCGCACCTCACCGCGGTCGACCACTCGATCGCCGAGCTGCGCAACGTCATCGGCCAGTTCGCCGACGCCGGCATCCGCAACATGCTCGCCCTGCGCGGGGACCCGCCGGGCGACCCGATGGGCGAGTGGGTCGCGCACCCCGAGGGCGTGCACTACGCGGCCGACCTGGTCCGCCTGCTCAAGGAGTCCGGCGACTTCTGCGTCGGCGTCGCGGCCTTCCCCGAGATGCACCCGCGTTCGACGGACTGGGACACGGACATCCGGCACTTCGTGGACAAGTGCCGCGCGGGCGCCGACTACGCGATCACCCAGATGTTCTTCGATCCGGAGCACTACCTGCGGCTGCGCGACAGCGTCGAGAAGGCGGGCTGCGAAACCCCGATCATCCCCGAGTGCATGCCTGTTGTGGGCATCAAGCAGCTCGACCGGCTGCCCCAACTCAGCAACGCAGTCTTCCCCGCGGCTGTGAAAGAGCGCATGCTCGCGGTCAAGGACGATCCGGCCGCTGTACGCTCCATTGGCATCGAGTTCGCCACGGAGTTCTGCGCGCGGCTGCTGTCCGAGGGTGTCCCGGGGCTGCACTTCATCACGCTGAACAATTCCACGGCGACTCTCGAGATCTACGAGAACCTGGGCCTGCACCAGCGGGCCTGACCGGCCGACCCCTGTTCCCCGGGCGGTCGTCCGCACCGAGAGGGGCCCATGCATGGGAATGACGGTCCTCTACATCGCGTTCGGTTTCGTCGCGCTGTGGCTGCTTGCCGAGGTCCTGATGCAGTACAAGGCCCGGCTGCGCTGGCGGCTGCTCGCCTTCGCCGGCTTCCTGGGAGTCGTCGCGGGCGTCGTGCTGCCCTCGGTGCTCGTCATCGGCGCCGGCGCGGTCGCGTTCGCGATCGGCCAGACCCTGGTGACCCTCTCGTTCCGCAAGGGCTTCGTGGCCGGCTGGGCGCTGCGCCGTGACCGGAAGGCGGCCGCCGCGCCGCCGAGCCGGCGCCGCCGGGCCGCGGGCGGTCCCCGCCAGGAGCCCGCGCTCCAGGTGACCGCCCTGGAATACGGCCCCGAGGCGGCGGCCGGCCCCGACGAGGACCCCGCGGACCACACCGAGTTCGCCGAGGCCCCTTCCGGCTCCGCGGGCGAGGGGACCCAGGAGTACTACGCCACGCAGCCGGTGCCCGAGGACACCGGCTCGTACGGGATCCAGAGCATCCAGAGCACCGGCTCCTTCGCCTCGCCGTTCACCACGGCCGAACAGGACGCCCACCAGTACGCGGCCTACTACGACCCGCAGGCCCAGGGCGGCTACGACTACACCACCGGCTATCCGGCCCCCGGCGAGCAGCAGGTCTACGCCGCCTACTCCGACCCGTACATCGGCACCGGCGGGGCCGTCGCCCCCCAGCAGCCGTACGGGTACGCCCCGTACGGCGACTACGCCCCGGACCCGTACGCGGCACAGCAGCAACAGCAACAGCAGCAGTACTCCATGGACACCCCGCCCGGCGGGGTCTGGGTCCCTCAGCAGCGGTCCACCGACGGGGCCGCCCAGCCCTACCCGGTCGAGGAGCAGCAGCAGTACCCGTACCAGGGCACCGGCGAGTACGAGCAGTACCGGTACTAGGCCGTCTCTTTCGGATCTTGCCTGACCCGCGCCGCCCGGCACCGCACCTCGCCGCGTTGTCGAGGCACCCGAGGACGTCCAGTAATCGGG
>NZ_JBSGXB010000152.1:0-17528 GCF_053609185.1 Streptomyces sp. NPDC054956
GATCAAGAGGTCGTCGCCCCCGCCGCTGGCGTCGCCGCTGAGGGGGGACGTTCGGCCCGGCCTCCGGGCCCCTCGGGCCATCGCTCCCCCACGGCCCGCGGCGGAAGGGTGGGACCTGCACCGCCGACGGCGGTCCTCGCCCTCACGGCTCTGGAGGAAACACCATGTCACGTACGGTCATTGCGGGCCTCGACGGATCCCCCGCATCGCTTGCCGCCGCCGAGTGGGCCGCCCGGGAGGCCCGGTTGCGCCGGCTGCCCCTCAAGCTGTTGCACGCCGTGGAGGAGTGGATCCCGTCCTACGGATACGCGGCGCGGACGGAGGCCACTCCCTCGCCCCAGTACTGGGGCGAGCGCATCCCCCGGGAGGTCGCACAGCAGTTGGCCGAGCGCCACCCCGGTCTGGACATCACCACGGAGCAGGTGGACGGGCGGCCGCTGACCGTCCTGGTCGCCGCCGCGCAGGGGGCCGAGGTACTCGTACTCGGCTCGCGCGGGCTCGGGGTGTTGACCGGATTCCTCGTAGGGTCCGTCTCCCAGGCCGTGCTCGCCCACGCCGAGCGCCCGGTCGTGGTCGTGCGGCCGGGCGCCTGGACGGACGCCGACCGCCTGCCGGCGTCCGACGGCGGCGGATCACCGGAAGGTGCCGACCGGCCGGTCGTGCTCGGGCTGGACCTCTCCCACCCGTGCGACGAACTCCTCGAGCACGCCTTCGACGCGGCCGCCGTGCGTCGGGCCCCCCTGCGCGTGATCCACGGCTGGAGCATGCCGCCCGCTTTCGCATTCGACCCGGCGCTGCTCGCACCCGAGGTCCGGGACGGTATGGCGGCCTCCGCGGCAATGGCGCTCGGCGACGCGCTGCGCCCTTGGCGCGGCAAGTACCCGGATGTCCGTGTCGAGGAGTCGTGTTCGGTGGGACGGCCCGCCCACCAGCTCATCGAAGCCTCGGCGGATTCCTCGCTGGTCGTCGTCGGCCGGCGCATCCGCCGCTCGGCCATGGGTACCCACCTCGGACCGGTCGTGCACGCCGTCCTCCACCACGCCACAGCCCCGGTCGCGGTCGTACCGCACCGTTGAGGCGAAGCCGCCGCGTGCGCATGGGCCGTCCACGATCCTGGGCCCACCTTCGTACATGCCGAGCCCGGCCGGGTGACCACCACCGGCCGGGCTCGGCATGTGCAGCGCACTACTGCGGTCGGCCGGTGGCGGCGCCACGGCTCTCGTCGGCGCGGGACGGATCCTCCTGCGGGGCCGCGGTGAAGACGAGGCGAAGCCCCAGCCCGCACTGTTCGGCCTCGACGGCGGCCCGGGACAGGGACGCGTACCAGTTCTCCGCCGGATCGATGCGAACGAGGATCTCGCCGACTTCGGTGGTGGTCATCTCGGTGGTGGTCATCTCGGTGGTGGTCATCTCGGTGGTGGTCAGCTCCGTGGTGGTCATCTCCGTGGTGGTCATCTCCGTGGTGGTCATGACGCCGCGCTCCTGTACTCGTCGCCGTGCCGGGGGATCAGTTCGACGGGGCAGTGCGCATGGTGCAGGAGGCTGTGCGTCACGTGCCCCAGCGTGCGCCCGATGTAACCGGGCGAACGGCGCCCGCCGATGACCAGCAGGTCCGCGTGACGGGACACCTCCACCAGCACCCCGGCGACGGACACGCTCCGCTCCGCGTCGGCCTGGACCGTCAGCGCGGGGTACTCGTCCCGGATCTGCTGGGCAACTGCGGTCAGGCGCTGCCCGTGGCGCCCGGAATCCTTGTCCAGGCCGTCGAGCGCTCTGGCCACGGAGCCGACGGACTGCAGGATGCCCTGTACGTACAGCAGCCTCAGCGAGGCCTTGCGCAGCTCGGCCGCGCGCGCGGCGTGACGGACGCAATCGAGATCGCGCTCGTCGCGTACGGCGGCCAGCACGACACCGTGTACGGCCTCGTCCTCGCAACCGCGGACGACGATCACGGGCGTACGGGCTTCCGCCGCGACCTCGAGGCCGACCGAGCCCAGGGCCAACGAGCTGAATCCGCCCGGTCCCCGGTTACCGACGACGAGGGTGCCGCGGCTGCTCGCGGCCCGGCGCAGGCTCATCGCCGGCCCGCTGCGACTGAGCTCCGTCGTGACGGAGAGCGCGGGATGCCTGGCCTGCACGGCCTCCGCCGTACCGTCCAGCAGTTCGCGCCCTGCGGCGCGGACCCGCTCCATGTCCTCGTCCGAAAGATCGAGGACCCTGCCGTCGACATCGGACCCGTACACGATGTGCAGGGGGCGTCGGCGCCGAGCGGCCTCGTCCGAGGCCCAGAGCGCCGCCCACCGGGCGGGCTCGGAGCCGTCGACACCGACGATGACCGATCCGAGCTCCGGACCGCTGCTTCTGTTCTCCACAATTCCTCCTCGCCTAGCGCTATTTGGGGACAGCTCCACGCTGACACCGCATCGCCGGACAGGAGAGGGTCCTCAGGGACCTCATCGAGGCCGAAGGTCCCCACCGAAGGGAGGAATGCTAGGGGGACGGATGAGCCTGCCGACCGTTGGGACAGCGCTTCGAGGACGCGGCACCGCGCGGGACGCCGGAGTGCGCGGACGACCGTGAGCGGCAGTCCGCGAACAGGCGGTCC
This sequence comes from Streptomyces sp. NPDC054956, assembly GCF_053609185.1. NCBI lineage: Bacteria > Bacillati > Actinomycetota > Actinomycetes > Kitasatosporales > Streptomycetaceae > Streptomyces > Streptomyces sp. NPDC054956. The sequence goes on from NZ_JBSGXB010000152.1 coordinate 2,606, forward strand.
GAAGGGATCCGTTCGGACCGTGTGGTGGTCTGGACCCAGAGGACACCGACGCCGGCCCGGGGCTCCCCTCCGGGCCGGCCGTGCGGTCAGGCTCCGAGCGCCCGGTGCAGTCCGAGCCTGTCGGTGCCCAGTTTCGTGAAGACCGCGGACAACAGCTCGGAAACCGCCTGGGCGTTGATGTGCATCGCCGCGGCGATCGCTCTGTTGTCCATCCCCGCCGAGGCGTGGCGGGCCGCCGTGAGCTCGGCGACGGTCAAGGTGTCCTGCTCGGAGGTGTGCAGGCGGCGAGGCCGCAGACCTGCCGAGGCCAGCTGGGTCCTGGCGCGGCTCACGAGCTCGTCGGCGCTGCAGTCGGCAGCCAACTCCAGACCTCTATAGGTCTGTTGTGCCGCCTGGTGCGGGTCGCCGATGGCGTGGAGAGCCATGCCGTGATCGATGAGCGCGTGCGCGAGTTCGCAGGCGGCCGGAGACTGTTCGAGGTGCTCCACCGCCTCCTGCAGCAGGCCCGCCGCCTGGGACGGGTCCGTGGCGGCCGCGGCCGCGACGCGCAGGGCGTGTCCGATCACGCTGGACGTCCCGAACGCGCGGGCCCGTGAGACCGCTTCGGCCGCCGTGGCCTGTGCCTGCTCGGGCGCGTGCGTTGCCTGCGCGAGCGCCAGGTCCAGCTGCCAGGGGCTCCACGAGGGATTGCGCGTTCCACGCAGATCCAGGCGTCGGCCGGCTGCCGTGAGGTGGTGCTCCGCCTCCTCGATCCTGCCCTGCGCCAGGAGCAGTTTGCCCCACACGGCCTGCGGATCGGGATAGACCACGGCCTGGGGGAATCCGTCCGCCAGCTTGTAGGCCTTGGCGATGCGCTGGGCCTCGGCGGTGTTTCCCCGGGCGAGCAGGGTCTCGATCAGGGTACCGATCGCGTACCACTGCGCCGGGATCCCGGTGCCGACGCGGTCGGCGATCTGCAGGCCGTTGCGTACGAAGTCCTCGGCCTCGGCCAACTGCCCGCGCCGGTAGCGGACGTAGCCGAGCAGGGTGTAGACGAACGACAGGTGCGCGCCCCGCCAGCCCTTCCCCTCGAACTCGATGATCGCGGTGTTGAAGAGGTCCTCGGCCCGGCCCGGCTGGTCGCGGTACATGAGCGTGACCGCGAGGACGGCGGGCACCTCGAAGCCGAAGTCCTGGTCGGTCCAGCTCATACCCCCTTCAAGCGCCTGTTCCGCGTACTCCAAGGCGGTGGAAGCGGGCTCACCGCGCATCGCGGCGTCCCAGGCCCGCAGACCGAGGATGTGCCGTTCGGGCAGACCCCGACCGGTGAGCCGCTTGGCGAACTGGGCGAGGAGCCGGGAGCGGGCGGGCGAGTTCTCCTCGTCGAACCGGACGGCGTTCCATTTGAATTGCTCGGCCTGCATGCGCAGCCGTGTACGGGAGCTCGTGGCACGGCGGGCCTCCTCCGCGAGGAGCCCTGCCGCCAGACCCAGCTGTCCTGTGTGGCCGAGGGCCTGGGCGAGCCGGTACGTGATCGCCTCGCGCAGGGCCTGGTCGGTCTTGGGCTCCTCCAGCGCGGCCCTGAGCTGGTTGATCGTCGTCGCGGGATCGTGCAGGAGGTTGGCGGATCCGAGCTCGAACAGGACCTCGGCGCGGTCCTCCACCTCCGGGGGCTCGCGCAGGGCGCGTGCCAGGTAGCGGCGCGCGGCATCGGGAGCGCCCGCGGAGAAGCTCTCGCGCGCGGCCTGGCGGAGCTGCTGTACGACCCACGGGTCGCCCTCGGGGTGCATCTCCAGCAGGTGGCGGGCGGCGGCCGCAGAACCCTGCCCGTCGTCGATCACGGCTTGGGCGGCCATCCCGTGCATGGCTACGCGCACACCGGGCGGAATCGAGCGGTACACGGCAGTGGCGATGAGCGGGTGGAAGAACTCCACGACCTCCTTGCGCCGTACGCCCGTGAGGACGGTCAGGATGCGTGCGGCCCGCAGCCGGTCAATGGCCTCGGCGGCCTGAGCCTCACCGAGCGCGGCCACGCCACCGACGATGCCGAGGGGGACCGCGGTGCCGAGCACGGCGGCTGCCCATGCGAGCCGGACGGTGGACGGGCCGAGCTGGTCGAGCCGGTCGATCAGACCGCTGCCCTTGACCGCGGAAGCCAGGTCGCGCAGTTGGGGGATGTTGCCCTGGTACGGCTTCAACCCCCGGTCTCGGCCCTTCATGACCAGCTCGACCACTTCGAAGGGGTTTCCGCCGGTGATCGCCCAGCATTCGCGGCAGAACACGTTGTCCGCGTTCTCACCGAGGGCGTCGCGCACGATGCGCGCGACGGCGCTCGTGGTCAGGGGAGCCAGCTCGTGCGGGCGCGTCCCCTGACGCCCCATGAGCGCGCGCAGCGCGCCCGCGTCGGCGGGGATCTCGTCGGGCCGGCAGGCCACCATGATCAGCATGGCCAGTTCCTCGGCGCGCGCCGCGAAGGAGGTGAGCCAGCTCAGGGACTCCGCGTCCGCCCAGTGCACGTCGTCGACGATCAGCACGACGGGGGCTTTGCGTACCGCCAGATGCGTGACCACCCAGTCGAGTCCGTCGCGCACCCCCTGCGGGTCGGGCCCTGTGGGACCTTTCGGGGCGGCGGTCAGCCCGAGCGCGGGGGCGATGATGCCGTACCAGTTGCCGAGTGCGTCGCGCCGTTCGTCCTCGCTCATGGCCGCGAGGGCGGGCTGGATGAGTTGGCGCATCACGTGGAACGGAACCTGCCGCTCCTGCTCGCCTCCGCGCGCGAAGAGCACGGTGCAGGAGCGGTGGGCGGCGTGCCGACGGGCCTCGTTCAGCAGGGTGGTCTTGCCTATGCCGGCCGATCCGGCAAAGGTCAGGACCCCTCCGCTGCGATTGCCCGAGCCCTTGACCGAGATGCCGCAGAGCACGTCCACCGCGCGTTGGATCGCGATGACTTCCGTCTCCCGCTCCAGCAGGGGCTGGGTGTTCCAGTTACTCGGTTCCGTGACCTGCGACATCCTTTGCCCCCTCCAGCACGTCCCGCCGAGTGTACGGGCCGGAAGCAGAATTGATGTTGTTTCAGCACACTATTGCGGTATCTCATCACTCGCACGAGAGGAGTGCTGTACTTTCCGCGCCACGGGAATCATCGGCAGTTCGCTGGGCTGCGGGATGCCTGCGGGAAGCTCGCGCACCGTGACACCCGGGGCGGGCTTCAGGTGCCATCGCGAGGCGACGGTGGCCACCGCGGTCAGGATCTCCGCCACGGCGAAGGAATCGCCGATGCACTTGTGCTGGCCGGCCCCGAACGGGACGTAGCTGTGAGTACGGGACCGCTCCTTCGCCCCCTTCTGCCAGCGGTCCGGGTCGAAGGCACCGGGGTCGGGGAAAAGCGCGGGGTCCCGGTGCAACGCGTACGGACTGTAGGCCAGTTCCGCGCCGGCCGGGATCGAGATTCCGCCGAGGGTGAGGGGGGTCAGGGCTCTGCGGGTGAAGAGCAGGGGGGAATGCAGGCGCAGGGCTTCCTGGAAGACGTCGTGCGTGTAGGTGAGCGCGGGTATGTCTTCGGGACGCACCGGCCGGTCCCCCACCACCGAGTCGACTTCGGCATGGACGCGCGCCTCCACCTCCGGGTGCCGGCCGATCTCGTGGAAGATCCAGGACAGGGTGGTCGCCGAGGTCTCGGTGCCGGCGAGCATGATGGCGATGACCTCGTCCCGCACCTGCTCGGCATCCATCTTCGAGCCCGTCTCGGCGTCCACTCCCGCCAGTAGCAAGGAGAGCAGGTCGTGGCGGTCGTCCCGCTCGGCCGGCTCCTCGGCCTCGGCTCGGGCGCGGTACTGCTCGATCACCTCGTCGATGACCCGGCGCAGCCGGGCGGCCGCGCCGTCGAACCGCCGGTTGTAGGGAATGGGCAGCCGATCCAGCGACTTGGGCATGACCGCCCGCACGAGCATGCCCTCCAGGACGATGGGCAGCGAGCGGTGGACCTCGTCGACGGCGGGCCTGCTCAGGTCCCCCGAGAAGATCATCTCGGCGACCGAGGACATTGCGTACCCGCGCGCCTCCGTGACCATGGAGATCTGACGGCCGGCCGCCCACGACGCGGACATCGCCTCCGCCTGCCGGCACATCACCTCGGCGTACTCGGCGATGTGGTTGCGGTGGAAGGCGGGTTGCATCATCCGGCGCTGCTTGCGATGGAAGTCGCCGTCGGTGGTCACGATCCCGTTGCCGAACACCGGGCGGAGCCTGTCGAAGATCCTTCCCCGGCCGAACTGCTGAGCTTGCTGGACCAGTACGGAGTGGACGTGCTCCGGGCTCGTCAGCACGTGGACGGGCCAGGTGCCGATGTCGAGCCGCACGATGTCTCCGTGTTCCCGGAGCGACTCCAGGAACGCGATCGGCCGGCGCCACAGTTGCAGCGCGTGGCCCAGGAGCGGTAACCGCCCTGGGGCGACGGGAGCACGGCCCTTGGGACCGGAATGCGCTTCGGATGACATGAGCCGGCTTTCCGTCACGCCGCGGAGACAAGATCCGGGCGGGTGTACGCAGACTCCTGTCCGGCCGCGAACCGTTCGTCGCTGTACCGCGTGCACTCGTAACGCTGCCACAGATCGGCGCCGATCATCCAGTCCTCGTAGCTGCGCACGCAGCGGGTGACCGCTTCGACCAGCGACGGCTCCGTCCCGGGGAGCGCTTCGACGGCCTGAATCAGACGTTCTTCTTCGGTCAGGTACTGCTCTATGCGCTCCTGGATGCGCCCCTCGACCGCCTGGACGGCGTCGGGGAGGGAGCACTTCTCCCAGAAGGAGATGAGGGAGACGAGGTTGTTGGTGTCCCCACAGGCGTGCTCCTTCGGCAGGGAGAACACGTCGTTGCCCCATGAGATGACGTCGAGCACGCTCGCGACGAGGGCCTGGAACTCGGGGAGGTCGTGGACGTTCTGCGGGAGGTCGATCCCGAGCCCGGCCTCCACCATGTCCATCATCGGAAGGATCTGGGAGCTGTGGCGGCGCATGAGCACGTACTCCTGGACCCCGGGGCTGCTCGCGGCGGCGCGGTTGCCCGCCTCCTGGTCCAAGGAGTCGAGCATGAGGGGGACATGGGTGCGGTACCGGGCCGCGGTCCCCTCGGACATGCCGGCCAGGATCCGGTCGCACAGGTCGACGAATCCCGTCACCAGCGGATTTCGGCCCGCTGCCGAGCTCTCGATCCGCCCCGTTCGCAGATAGCCGGTGATCGCATCGGTGATGGGCCGCCAGGCCGCGACCTCTCCCGTTCTGATGAGGTGGTCGTGCTGGTCGTCCAGGACGAACGACCAGGCCATCCACTCGGCGAGCAGGAGGACCCGCTCGTAGGGGACGTCACCGCTCACCCGGCCGGCCAGGTGGCCCACGCCGATGCCCGAGAACTGCTCTGCCGCGGCAGTCACGAGCTGGCGTTGCAACACCCACGCAGTCGCCTCGGCGTTCGCCCGGGCGGCCCCTGGATGCTTGGAGTTTCCGAACGGAAGGTGGAAATCGGGGACGGAAAAGGGACTGAGCTGGGCCATTGATCCCCCACGCAAGAATCGGATTCGTCAATACCCGCTCACTACACGACCACGCTGTCCACCCGCGACCCCAACCACACCTCTACTGCGACATCGCCACGGCCACACCGAGTGACGGGCGGAATGAACCGGTCACGGAGTGGCCTGATCCAGCCTACCTACGACTACATCAGGCCACCTGTGGACTCATTTACCCTCAAAACGCGGCACGCTGTCAACGTTGGGTGAGTGAACACGGGTATTCCATCCTGGAATTGCCGAAATCTCATTCTTTTTGAATGTGCAAGTGGCATAGTCAATTGCGTTCGGGGCGCCTGGGGACAGAGGTGCCGCGGAGAAGGCAGCCGGGGCCGACCAGGTGGCCGAAGAGCTCCATCGGAGCGTGTCCCCCTGCCTACACTGCGCAGGGCAGGGGACGTTGAGGGAAGGGCGGAAGCATGACCGAGAATCATCCGCCGGACCCTGGAAGGCCTGGAGCGCAGGCGGACCTCTGCGGGTCGGGAGGCGACCAGGAGGCCGACGTCCTCGGCTCGCATCTGGAGTTCTTACGGACACGGTTGGGCGGGGAGCAGTTCGAGGCACTCGTCCGAGCCGTCCAGAGCGCCTGCGCGCTGCTGGCCGAGGAACAGCAGGTCCTCCTGGGAGGGCCGCAGGAGGACGAGCTCACCCCCGACCTCCGGGGAGAGTACCTGTCCCTCATGGCAGTGATGATCACTGGACACCTCGACCACCACCTGGTCGAGTTCAGGACCTTCGAGGGCGGCACGGGCTGGGCGGTCGTGGAGAACGCCCGCACTCGCAACCGACACCCCGGCACACCCCCGTCCGCTCGCGACGCGGCGCGACGGACATGGATCGACGGCCGCCTCGACGGCATCGCCCGCGCGACCGACTCCTCAGGCCCCTGACGGGACCGCTGGAAGAGCCGGCCCGCGGCAGAGACCACGTCTCATGCCTCACGGGTCACACCGGGGCACACACAGACTTCCGGACGGTCCCTCGCATCGGAAGGACCCCGCCACCACCTGCCCGCACCACGAGCGGTGGCCGGCTGGGTGAAGGACGTGTGGCCACACCCGACGTCCCCGCAGACACCCTGGAAGTGGTGCACATGGTCTCCCCCTCAACCGCCCCGAAGGCCTCCTCCGGCATCAGACGGATCGTCGCCGCCAGCCTCATCGGGACCACCATCGAGTGGTACGACAACTCATCCGATCAGAGCTACCACCTGCGACTTCCCCCCACGTAAGACGTCTGAACCAGCAACGAACCAGCACGGGATCCGAAGTGGTTCTCGCGTCATCCCTCCCGACACCACAACCGCGTATCCACCCATCACATCTCCAACGCCGTTTCCGTCACGCTCTGTACACCAAGCACCTGAGAGCTCCTGAGTCGGCGCCACCCCAGCGCGGGGCGATGGGCCCCGGACGGCTACGCCTCGACGAGGAGTCCCGACCGCGCGCGCCGCCGTCAGGGCCCGTCCACGTTGCGTGGCCGTCTGCGGACGACGGAACCGTGTCCCGCTCGCCGTTGAAGGTGCCCGACCGCATGCAGGGCAGCTGCGGTGGCTCGGCCTCCCGAGTTCCGGCCGTTCGTAGCGAGGCCTTGGTGCTCATGAGGGCCCTTCGCGGCACACACGGAATGGGCATCATGGCGAAGTTGCAGTGGAAGGTCGTGGGGCAGCCGTTGCGGCGGTCCTGCTGACCAGCGGGCTCAGCGCCGTGCCGGTGCAGGCGGAGTCCGGCAGGAAGGTCTTCGACGTGCCGGGCTGGTCCACGTTCGACCTGCCGAGCGGGGTCAAGGCCCAGCTTCATCCCCACGTCCACGTCCTCAACGCCCCCGAACCCGGATTCGGATCGCTTCCGCGCCCGCTCGCAGCGGGGGCGCACGTCGGTCAAGCCCGCGCGCCGGTCGGCTACCGGCCAGAAGAGGCCTGCTTGCGCCCCTCCGCCGGCACCGGTACCGGGCTATGCTGCGAACAGAACGTCCCCGTTCCAGACCCTGACGGCGCGTTGCCCGCAACAGATCTCCGCGTCGCGGCCCGGACCCACGATCCACCGGCCCCGACGCATCCGAGGGCGTGGTTCGTCCCCATCCTGGAACGCAGGCTGCCGGACCGGCCCTGCCCGCCGCGCGCACATCCGCACCGGGAAGTGACCTGAGGAGCCGGGGAGTCCGGCGCCGACCGGTACTCCCGGCTGGTCCCGAACCGAGGCGCCCCATCATGCGTGTCCCCGATCCGAACGCCCCCAGGTACGACGAGAACAGCCGGGTTCTGATCGCTCCGGCCGGTGAGCTCGACATCTCCACCGTCCATTCGCTGCGCGCGTCCATGGCGCGATGCCTGGACGACGGCGTCCGTACCATCGACGTCGACCTGTCCGCCGTCACCTTCTGCGACTGCAGTGGCCTGGGCGTCCTCCTCTCTTCGTGGTGGCGCATCACGGCGGTCGGAGGAACCATGAGGCTGCACCACCCGCCGTCCGCACTGGTCAAGATCATCGACATCACCCGTTCCGGTTTCCTGCTCGGCGACCGTCCCGCTCCCGCCCTCCCCGCCGTCCTGGGCGGTGTGCTGTGACGGACACGTCGCCGCTGGGGCGTTCTCAGAGGGGCCGCGGGGCTCCGTACGGACCCGCCGACATGACCTCGATCCGCCTGCGGCGGCTCAACCGATGGCAGGCCGAGGGAATGAAAGAGGACGTGGCGGACCTGTACGTGGAGTCCTCCCACCCGTTGGCGGGTACGGCCCACAGCAGCCGGGAAGCCTTCCTGCGCCGCCTCACGGGCGATGTCCGGCAGCCCGGATTCGCCATGCTGGTCGCCGAGCGGGCCACCTTGCTGGGATGCGTCTTCGGCTTCCCCCTGCGGCGCGACGGCTCCTGGTGGAGAGGGTTCCTCGGGCCCCTTCCCCGGGACATCGAGCAACTCACCGCCTCCGGACACGTATTCGCCGTCACCGACGTCGTGGTGGCCCCGCACGAACAGGCCCTCATCCTCGGCCGACGGCTGCAGGAGCGGCTGCTGGACGACCATCGCGCGTCGCTCGGCGCCACCCTGGTGCCCGAGTCCGACGTCAGGAGCATGGCGGCCTTCCGGTCCTGGGGATGGCGCGAGGTCGGCGAGGTCCACAGGCCGCCCGGCGCAGCGCCGCACCGGGCGCTGGTCCTGCCCCTCGGGAGGACGCCGGCGGCCGCGGCCGGCCAGGGGCTCCCCGTCGGCACCCGCCGTCGCGGAAGAACCTCAGGTAGAGGATCCGCCGGTCACGCTCGGGCAGCGCCCGCAGCAGGGGCCGGAGCGCCTCCCGGTCGACGATCCGGTCGAAGGCGGGATCCGCGCAGCCGTGGGTTTCCGCCAGTGAGTACGCGTCGTCGTGACCGTGCGCGGCTTCCATGGACAGGGTGGACCAGCTGTGCTGAGCCCCCTGGCCCGTCCGGACCTCCTGCTCGGTCAGGCCGGTCACTGCGGCGATCGCGGATACTGCGGAGCCGCCGCCGTCGGTCGAAGGGCACAGTTCCCTGTCGGCCGCACGGACCAGGATGCGCAGTTCCTGGACACGTCGCGGCACGTGCACCGCCCACATGTTGTCGCGGAAGTGGCGCTTGAGCTCGCCGACGATCGTGGGGATGGCAAAGGCCTCGAAGGCGGTGCCCAGATCCGGGTCGAAGCGGGAAACCGCCTTGACCAGGCCCACTTGGGCGACCTGCCGAAGGTCTTCGAAGGGCTCCCCGCCTTTGTTGAACCTCCGGGCGAGCCGTGCGGCCATCGGCATCCAGGCACACACCGCCTCCTGCCGCAGCGCGGACCTGTCGGGTCCGTCCGGAAGGGATGCGATGCGCTGGAACTGGGCCGAGGTGTCCGGGCCGTCATCGTACGGGGGCTTGCGCCGGGTGCTGTGCAAACCTAGGTGCGTCATGGGCACGCGTCTCCCTGGCTCGGTGGTCATCACTTGCCGTGGGAGCCGACAGACCGCAGCACGCTGGGGAGCAACGAGAATTGCTCCCACGGGCGCGCCTCCGGTCCGAAGCACACAGAGCGGCTTCCCTTCCAACGCACCTCCAAACCGGCTCTCCCCCGGCAATCAGCGACCGTCCAGGACACGGATGCCGAGGGCCGCTTCGACTTCATCCGACCCCGAGGTCGTCCGAGCCCGCCAGACCTTCTCCTAGCGGCTGCCGAGCCGGGGTTTGAGATCCGCGCGGCGGGACATTCGGAGCAAGCGTCCAGCAGCCGGCCAGGACGTAGGCACCGGAGGGTTGGGTTCGCAGCTCCCGGTGCCGCCAGGGCATCGGCAGGGCATGCCCACCCTCGCCAAGACGCCGCAACCCCACCTCCGCCGTTGGCGCCAGTGAATCCAGAGCGAGACGGCCTGGGATCAAGGTCGCTGGGCACGGATGACCACCAGCTCTTCCCATTCCTCGGCTACCGCCGCAAGGCCCTGCTGTTCCAGCCAGGACCGCCGCGACCTCTGAACGGGGCCCCAGGGTACGGACGCGGTCGCCGTGACCTCCGGGTCCAGCCCCGCCCCCGCCAGCCGATCGAGGGGCTCCTCGGCACCGCACAACCCCGAGTGCACGATGAGCAGGATTCCGCCGGGCCGCAGCAGGGTCGGAGCGTCCGCGCAGATCCGTCGATGACCGCCCGCCCGTCGAGTCCGGCGTCCCAGTCCCGTTCCGGGCCGCGCGAGGGCAGTCGGCTTTCCGGGGCGGGGACGTACGGGTGGTTCGAGAGGACGACGATGAGGTATGGCGCCCGCCCTGTCCCGGGCACCCCATCCGAAGCGCCATCGATCTTCGGAGGATCAGACCAAGAACCCACCGCCTGGCTGACGCGGAGGGCGCCCTGCTCACCGTCCTGGCACCGCAGGGGTGATACCGCCCCTATGGATGCGAGGCTGCTCCCCCGGACGCGAAGCAGAGCCGATGCCGGACCCTGAGCCAGTTGCTTGAGCGTTTTCACCGGCCTTCTCGAACTGCGCTGAACAGATTCGCAACTGCCTTGCCGTCCGCTGAAATACGCCGCACATGCACTCCATCAGATATAAACCCGCTTGACGCTTGCTATGGCGGCAAATCGCGGGTAGGCGCCGCGCATGACCGCTATCGAAACGCTCGCGGCCGAAGGCCAGGCCTCGTTCTTCGTCATGTTTGCCGGAGTGGTCCTGGTCGTCCTTCTGATCGGCGCGTTCTGGTACGGGAGCCGACGCAGACGCCGGGAGTCACCGCCGGTCGAGCAGCCTCCCGCCGCGCAGCGCCGCGCGGACTCTTGGCAGACTCCGCAAGAGCATCCCGACGAGCAGAAGAACCAGGAATATCCCCGTCCGTGACCCGGATGCGATCCGAGTCCCGATGCTTCACCGGAGGCCATATGTTGCACACAGAGAACGACCGCGTCAGCTATCACGATGGGCGGCCGGACCTGCAGAAGGGGCGGATAGAAGAAGTCCGCGACGAGGGCCCCCATGCCGTATACCGGGTGCGTAACGAGGAGACCAACGAGATACAGGTCATCACCCAGGGCCAGATCGAGTGATGCATGCGCCTTCTCCGACCCTCATGAACGGTGAGTTCCGGCGCCCTCAGCGCCCGCCGGACGATCGGCCCGCCCAGGCTCAGGCGGGCCGATACCAGGTCCATCACCTCGCGGCCATACGGTCAGCGGGGGTGCCCGGCTGTCAGGGTGGCGTGGGCCGGAGCACAGCAGCGGGTCTGCACCGCCGGTGACTCAGCCCGGCCACGTGCCCGTCAGGCGGCGTACGGCCACGGCACCCGACCGGTCGACCGAAGCCTTGACCACAGCGAAGATCGCTCACTGGATCGCCGCGGCGAGCAGGATCTGCTTCCGCGTACGGTCTTCGTCCGTGGCATCCGGGGCGTCGCCCCTACCTTCGACGATGTTCCACGCCTGCTTGAACACCGCGCCTGCGAGCATTCCGCTCGCCGCTCGCGGGGCCAGTCCGACGGGCTTGCAGGCGAGTCCGCGGGGGTGGGCGTCTCGGTAGGAGTGCCCGGTGTATCCGGGGTCTGTTCGGGAATCGGGCGCCGGCCAATGCACGCGGCCAGCAGAGCCTGGACGGCGAAGAGGCCCAGGACGCCCACCGCTGCGAAGAGACCGCCGCCCGTCCGGTAGCGCTTGCCCTTATGCGTCAGACCCGTGGCGCAGCAGGGGACCTGCTCACTTCCATTGATCGACGGCCGTCCCGGTCCCGAATGCGGATCCGGGTGCGTGAAGTCGAAAAGGCAGGGCAGGCGAAGACCAGGCGGAACGCAGCACGACCGCCGAGCACGACGTACGGAACAAGGAGGATCGGCGGAGAATTCACTTTCCCCCGTCCCCCGTTGACCGGAGGAGTTGTTTTCGCGTGACTGAGCATGTGTGGAGTTACCAGCCGACCTCGGGCCACCTGGCCGGCACCGATCTGACCGGCTACAAGGTCGAGGCGACCGACGGCAGCATCGGCAAGGTCGACAAGCACTCCGACGAGGTCGGTGACTCCTACCTGGTAGTCGACACCGGCGTCTGGATCTTCGGCAAGGAGGTCCTGCTGCCGGCGAGCACCGTGGTCCGGATCGACCCCGAGGACAACAAGGTCTTCGTCGACCGCACCAAGGAACAGATCAAGAGCGCCCCCGAGTTCCACCGGGACAAGCACCTCGGCGACGCCGGTTACCGGGAGGAGCTGGGCACGTACTACGGCACCGGCGCCCCCTTCGGCGGCCGCCCCGCCTGATCGCTTCCCCCGCACGAAGACGCCGGTCCCGGTACCCTTCCTGGGTGCCGGGACCGGCGTCTGTCCCGCGCGCCCGCCGACTCTTCCACTGGATCGTCCTCGCCGGCGCCATCAACCAGCGCATGTGCCCCCGTTCCTGGAGGGCATCGCCGATGACTACGCACTCATCGTGAACGACGGCGGCTACCCCAAGACCGTCCCGATCACGCACAAGCGAAACGGCACGTCCGCGACACTCCTCATCCCCCTCACCCCGTCAGAAGCAGCCGTTGCATGGCGGGAACGCACTTTGAGGGCTGCACCCCTGGCACATATCCCCGTGACGGGCCTCCTGCTCGTGTCACAGCGCTCGCCCTGCGACCCCCACGAGTTCACCAAGCAGGCAGACAAAGCCACCGAGCGTCTGGGAACCCCCGTACTTGCGCGCATCGCCGACGAGTTCGTAGATCAGAACCGCACCGTCCTGGACGCAGGCTCACCCACAACGGCACCGCACTTCACCCGTCAGGCCATGGAGATGGCCACACGCCTGGGCACCGACGCCCCCAGCACACCTTTGACGCACCAAGTCACGGCGTAAAGGCCGAGTCGGTCTCGCGGACCGCCATCGGAACGCACCGGCCGGATCCGTCCACCTGCGGTGGGCTCTGGCCCGAGCATCGCTGTGCCCCTGACAGAGGTAGTGCGTGGTGTGCGGCTGATTCGTCGACGTGGTCCTCGCCCGACGTCAACAGGAACACGTACGCGAATCCCGGTCCAGCGAGAGCCGGGAGGTCCCGGTACGCAGCGGCAGGCAAGAGCGGCTTGCCCAGACACCCGGGATGGCCGTCACACTCGAGCCGTACACCGGGACGTGCCGGTTGACGCCGAGCGCGAAGCAGAGCTGCCAGGCGAGGCGATCCCGGTTCTCTGCCGCATCCGGTTTGCGCCGTCTCGAACCCAAACGGGACGCACTCAACGCAGCGCAACCAGCACCGAACCAGCACGGGAGCCAGCACCGCCTCCCCAAAACAGGGGCAACTCTACAATTCGGGCAGGGCTCACGCACCCTCGGAAAGAGGGGGTGAGGGGACAGGCTCGGCCCGTGTGGTGGTCTGACACACTCATGCGGGGTTGATTGTGATGACCGGCCACATATGCCCGTGACCTGCGGACTTCTACGTTGTGGCCACACCCGACGTCCCCGCAGACACCCTGGAAGTGGTGCACATGGTCTCCCCCTCAACCGCCCCGAAGGCCTCCTCCGGCATCAGACGGATCGTCGCCGCCAGCCTCATCGGGACCACCATCGAGTGGTACGACTTCTTCCTCTACGGGACCGCCGCGGCCCTGGTGTTCAACAAGCTGTTCTTCCCCACCGCCGATCCGCTCACCGGCACTCTGATCGCCTTCCTCACCTATGCCATCGGGTTCCTGGCCCGGCCGCTGGGCGGGGTGGTGTTCGGGCACTTCGGGGACAAGGTCGGCCGCAAGAAGCTGCTCGTGCTCAGCCTGGTCATGATGGGCGGGGCCACCTTCGCGATGGGGCTGCTGCCCACCCACGCGAGCATCGGCGTCGGCGCTCCGATCATGCTGACCGTGCTGCGTCTGGTGCAGGGGTTCGCGCTGGGCGGTGAGTGGGGCGGGGCCGTGCTGATCGTCTCCGAGCACGGCGGGCCCGAGCACCGCGGGTTCTGGGCTTCGTGGCCGCAGTCGGGGGCGCCCGGCGGGAACCTGCTGGCCACCGGGGTGCTCGCGCTGCTCGCCGCCGTGCAGTCGGACGCCACGTTCCTCGCCTGGGGCTGGCGGATCCCCTTCCTGCTCTCCGGTCTGCTCGTGGTGGTCGGGCTGTGGATCCGCCTGTCGGTCTCCGAGTCGCCCGTCTTCCTGGCCGCGCGGGCCGAGGCGGCGGGCAACGCCGAGGTGGAGAAGGCGCCCGTCGTCCAGGTGTTCCGCAAGGACTGGCGGCAGGTCCTGACCGCCATCGGCACCCGGTTCGGGGAGAACATCTCGTACTACGTCCTCACCTCCTTCCTCCTCGTCTACGTCACCACCCACCTCGGGCTCCCGAAGACCACCGCGCTCAACGCGCTCCTGATCGGCTCGGCCGTCCACTTCGTCACCATCCCCGCCTGGGGCGCGCTGTCGGACCGGATCGGGCGCCGGCCGGTGACGCTGATCGGTTCGGTCGGCATGGCCCTGTGGGCCTTCGGGTTCTTCGCGCTGGTGGACTCCAAGTCCTTCGCCGTCATCACGGCGGCCGTCACCGCCGGTCTGCTCCTGCACGGGGCCATGTACGGGCCGCAGGCCGCCTTCGTCTCCGAGATGTTCGACACCAAGGTCCGCTACTCGGGCGCCTCGATGGGCTCCCAGCTCGCCTCGATCATCGCGGGCGCCCTGGCCCCGATCATCGCCGTCGAGCTGCTGAAGGACTACGGCTCCTCGGTGCCGGTCTCCGTCTACCTCTCCGCGGCCGCCATAGTCACCACCATCACCGTCGCCTTCGCCCGTGAGACCCGCGGCCGGGACCTGTCCGTGCCGAAGGCGGAAGCGGCGGACGGCGGGAGCGGGTACGCGGCCCGGTCCGCCACCGCCGTCACCGACGCCGCCTGAGCCCACCCGGCACGACCGGGACCCGTCCGGCACCACTGGGCCGGTCCGGCACCACTGGACCCGTCCGGCAC
>NZ_JBSGXB010000153.1:0-17427 GCF_053609185.1 Streptomyces sp. NPDC054956
GGCTTCCTGTTCGGCGGAAAGGACCCGTCCCCGGACTTCACGCGACTGTCCGAACGGGTCCGCTCCTCCTGGACCACCTTCGCCACCTCGGGGGATCCCGGCTGGGCCCCCTTCACCGCGGAACGGCCGACGGTCCGGCTCTGGGACACCGAACCGTCGGTCGCCGAGGACCCGCTCCCGGCATCCCGCCGGATCTGGCACGAGCAGTCGGGGCTCTGACGCCACTGGGACGGATCGCTCCACGGATCCGTCCCACCCGCCCCGGACACGAGCCCGGCCACGAGCCCCGGGAACCCGGCGCCGGGGCGGCCGCGGCATCAGACGAGGGCGGTGACCAGGAGGGTGAACGCGGCGACGATGACGGCGACACGGAGGTAGTGGTAGCGGTTCCAGCGCTGCAGCTGCTCCTTCCAGTCGGCGGGCCGGGTCTCGGGGGTCCAGGTCTTGTTCCGGTTGTTGATCGGGACGAGCAGCAGGACCGACATGGCGACGCTGACGACCAGCAGTCCGGCGGCGGTGACGACGAGTCCGGTGCCCTCGTGGTGCCATCCGGCGAAGGCCCAGATCGCGCTGAGGACGACCGAGCCCACGTACCAGAACGGCATCAGGGCACCGAGCATCCGGCCTCCGTGGGCGTGGCCGAGCTGGCGGCTGTCCTCGGGAAGCGCGTCCAGGATGCGGTTCATGATGAAGGCGACGGAGAGCTCCACCCCCACCATCAGGCCCACGACGACGACGGTGACGACCTCGAGTGTGCTGAGCATGACGACCCCTCCAAGATCTAGCGCTGCTAGCTGATGAGGCAACGCTAGTACTGCTACCGCTCGATTGTCTAGCGGTGCTAGGATCCATTCATGTCGGTACAGGAACGCAAGCAGCGCGAACGGGCGGACCGCGAGCGCCTCATCGTGGCGACGGCCCGCGAACTCGCCGAGCAGCAGGGCTGGGACGCGGTCACCACCCGTCGGCTCGCCGAGCGCATCGAGTACAGCCAGCCCGTCCTCTACAGCCACTTCCGCGGCAAGCGCGAGATCATCGGCGCCGTCGCCCTGGAAGGCGCCGCCGAGCTCGCCGCGGCGGTGCGTGCGTCGGCCTCCGGGGCGAACACGCCGCGCGAGCGGGCCGCCGCCCTCGCCCGCGCCTACCTCGACTTCGCCGAGCACAACCCGGCGGTCTACGACGCCCTGTTCCAGCTCGACGGCGGCCTGGTGTACGCGCGGGAGGACACCCCCGAGCAGTTGAAGGACGCCTTCGCCGCCCTGCTCGACTGCCTCGCCGAGGTCGCCGGCGAAGGCGTGCGGCCGGGGCTGTTCACCGAGGTGTTCTGGGCTTCGCTGCACGGCCTGGCGACCCTGACCCGAGCGGGCCGCCTGCTGCCCGAGGACGCCGCGCCGAGGGTGGAGCTGTTGGTGGACCGGCTCGCCGTGATCTGACGCACCGGCCCGGTACGCGCCCTATACGAGGGGCCCGCCGATGGGCTGCTCCGTCCAGATGGTCTTCCCCGTGCCGGTGAACCGGCAGCCCCACCGGTCGGTGAGCTGCGCGACGAGGAACAGGCCGCGCCCGCCCTCGTCCGTCTCCCGCGCACGGCGCAAGCGGGGCTGGGTACTACTCGGGTCGGACACCTCGCAGACGAGCACCCGGTCGCGGATCAGCCGGAGCCCCACCGGTCCGCCCGCGTAGCGGATCGCGTTCGTGACGAGCTCGCTGACGACGAGCTCCGTCACGAAGCCCAGTTCGTCCAACTCCCAGTCGGACAACTGGCCCACCACCAGCTCACGGGCGTGCCCGACGAGGGAGAGGTCGGCTTCGAGCTCCCACGCGGCGACCCGGTCCGACGCGAGGACGTGCGTGCGGGCGAGCAGCAGGGCCACGTCGTCGACGGGCTCTCGCGGCAGCACGCGGTCGAAGACGCGCTGGCCGATCTCGCCCAGGGGCCGGCCCGGGTCCGCGTCGGCGAGCGCGCTCCGCAGTCTCTCCATCCCCTCCTCGATGTCGCCGTCGCGGCTCTCGACGAGTCCGTCCGTGAAGAACGCCAGCAGGCTGCCGGGCCGCACTTCGAACTCCGTGACCTCGAAGGGCATTCCGCCGACGCCCAGCGGCGGTCCCGGCACCAGACCGACGAAGGCCGGCTCGCCGTCCGGCGGCAGCAGGGCCGGCGGCGGATGTCCTGCCGTGGCGGCGGCACACCGCCCCGTCACCGGGTCGTGGACGGCGTACAGGCACGTCGCTCCCAGCACCGCGGGCTCCGCGCGGGACGCGCCGGTCATCTCCTCCCCGGAGAGGCCGAGCACCAGGTCGTCCAGGTGCGTGAGGAGTTCACCCGGATCGAGGTCGAGGTCGGCCAGGGTCTGCACCGCGGTCCGCAGCCGTGCCATGGCCGCGGTGGCCTCGAGTCCGTGGCCGACGACGTCCCCGACGACGAACGCCACGCGCAGCGACGGCAGGGGGATCACGTCGAACCAGTCCCCGCCGACTCCCAGGCCGCCGCCCGCCGGCTGGTACGCGCCCACCGTCTCCGCGGCGGCGCAGTCCAGGGCCGAGCGCGGCAGCAGGCTTCGCTGCAGGGCCACCACCGAGCGGTGTTCCTTCGTGAAGCGGCGCGCGTTGTCCACGCCGAGTGCGGCCCTGGAGACCACGTCCTGCAGCAGGGCCGCGTCCTCCTCGCCGAACGGGGAGGGCGACTGACAGCGCCAGACCGTGACGCAGCCGAGGATCAGGCCGCGCGCGTACAGCGGTACCGCTATGGAGGAGTGCGCCCCGCCCGGGACGAACAGGGACAGGCTCCGCGGATCCACGCCGAGCTCCGCGTGCAGGACGGCGACGTCCGGCACCAGCACGGGCAGCCCCTTCATGAGGGGACGCATCAACGCGCTGTCCGCTACGGGAGGAAGCGCCTCGCCCACCGCGAGGAGGTCCTCGGCGGATATCTCCGGGCTCTGCGCGGCGGCGGTCCGGCGCAGGTGGACGTCGCCGCTGGTGTCGAGGTGTGGGGGCTCGTCGCCCACCAGCACCTGCTCGGCGATGTCCACGGTCGCCAGGTCGGCGAAATCGGGGACGAGCAGATTCACGAGGGTCCCGGCCATCTCGACCACGTCCAGGGAGGCACCGATGCCCGCGGCGGCGGCGTGGGACAGCCCCCTCCGGCGTCGCGACGCGTCGCGCTCCGCCGCCTCCCGCGCGGTTTCGGCGGGGGTGACCAGGACGAGCCACCGCGCCTCGGTGCCGGAGCCACCGGGGGTGCGAGCGGCGAGCCGGACGACCGTGCAGACCAGCGGGCCCTGTCCCCCCGCATGATCGCCGCCCGGAACGGTGAACCGCCGCCCGGCCGATCCCGCCCCCGTCCCGGCGCGCGGCAGCAGCCCCAGCAAGGGAGCGAAGGGACGACCCGGCGAGCATTCCAGCAGGGCCGCGGCACACTCCGAACGGGCGATGACCACGCCTGCGTCGTCCAGTACGACCGCTGCCGTGTCACTGACGGGCACCGAGGCCGCCCTCGGGCCACGATGCTCCGGTTCACGCATGTCGCCTCCACGCACCGTGACCTTCAGTATCGTCCCCGAGGATCGCCCCGGCGACCCGCGGCAGGCCCCCGGTCCGCATCGCGGCCGGACGCGCCGACCGTCAGCCTTCGACAGCCGTAGCGTCGTGGGGCGCGCCCACCGGCTTGGATTCAGGTGAACCGCGCTGGCGCAGGTACACCGAGAGGATGACCATCGCCGTCACGGCCAGGAGCTCGGACTGCCAGTTCTGCAAGGTCCGGTTCCAGAACTCTCCGGAGGTCGCGTACGTGGTCCAGCCGACCGGTTCCCGCAGCTGGCGGAGCTGTTCCTCGTTGAACACGACGGTCCCGGTGACCGATTGGGCCAGCCACGAGAGCAGGAAGATCAGGCTCATCACCAGGCCGAGCGACCGGGAGTAGAGGGCCCGGCGCCAGCCGTCGGCGGCCGCCCATCGGGGCGAGTCGGACCGCGCGTACGCGCCGACCCGCTGCTCCTCGTCCGATTCCGTCCCCGCCTCGTCGAGCGGTTTGGACTCGGGCGATCCGCGTTGCACCAGCCACACGGTGCCGATGATGAAGAGGGAGAACTGGAGGAACTCCGATTGCCAGTTCTCGGTGACGTCGACCATGAAGTCCGAGGTGAAGAGGTAGTCGACGAACGAGAGCGGCTGCAGGCCCTGCGCCGTCAGAAGGCCGTTGAGCTCGGCCCGGCCGGCGATCGCCTGGCCCACGAGCGTGAGCAGGAAACCGATGCCGAACGCCAGCGTCAGCCCGTTGTCGCGGAGGAACCGGCGGTTCGCGGTCACCGGTGCGCCTGCCCCACCGCGAACGCGTAGGCCAGCCCCCCGAACACGCCGATCAGGAACACCACGAACAGCACTCGCGTCCCGGTCACTCAGTCGCCCTTCAGCTCGCACCGGTACGGGCGTCCGGGCCGGGGGGTGCAGCCGGCGGCCGTGATCTTCCAGCCTTCCGGGAAGGAGGCCAGGAACACGCTGTCCCCCGCGAACACCACCCTCGCCTGGGCGCCGTAGACGTCCACCCGTTCGGCCCGGCCCGCGTTCGGCGGGAGCTTGAGCTCGGTCAGGGCCCGGTCGCACGGCCCGTCGCTCTCGAGTTCCTCTCGCGTCGACGGAGCGAGCGCCCCGCACATCCGCGTGGTGTCGGCGGCCACCAGCGCCTGCTCGAAACCCGTGGCCGCCGCCTCGGCCGCCGCCTCGCGTTCCCCGACCGTGGCGCACCCGGTCGCCGCCAGGCACACGAGGCCTGCCACCAACCAGCCGGTGCTCGGACGCATGCCCCCAGCATGCCCTCCGCACGCGCCCGTCCCGTGCGGTACGGCCCGCGACACACGCGGGGTGGGCCGTCAGGGTTCCCCCTCCGGGCCGGCGCCGTGTCCGTCACCCGCTTCTGCTCCCGGACTTCGCTTCGCGTCAGTTCTCGGTCGTGTGCCGCATCCGCGCCCAGAGGGGGAGCGCGAACCAGCACAGCAGGTACCAGGCCAGTACGCCTCCTACGAGCCAGGGTGCGAGGGCGTTGTGGGTCGCGACCCGGAGCACGAGCAGGAGGGCCGCGGTACAGGTGGCCAGGAGCAGCACGAGCCCCGTGAAGGTCAGCCGCGCGGCCCACGCGACCGCCTCGGGCTTGATCCGCCGGCCGGAGACGATGCGGTGGAAGGCGACCGGCCCGATCAGCGCGCCCGTCGCGAGCGAGCCGAGGATCACGGTCACGATGTAGATCGTCCTGTCGGCCTGCTCGAGCCCGTGGAAGACCGGGGTGAAGGCGACCGTGAGCAGGAATCCGAAGAGGATCTGGACACCGGTCTGGGCCACGCGGATCTCCTGGATGAGCTCCTGCCACTGCCGGTCCGCGCGTTCCTCGACGGTCTCGTTGCGTCCTTCCCCGCCTCCACCAGGCATGACGCCTCCTTGGAACCTCGTGTACGGCTGCGCCTACCCCCGCACCGCCGCCTCAATCGGCACCGGCTCCGCAGGCACCCACCGCCCCCACGGGCTCGCCCCCCGCGCCGCGGGACGGCGGTGTCCTCGGCGAACCGCGAGAATGGGTGAGGGGTACCGGACCCGCAAGGGAGGGCGCTCATGTGCCGCTGGCTCGCCTACTCGGGTTCTCCCATGCTCCTCGACGCCCTGCTCTACCGCCCCGAGCACTCGCTGATCAACCAGAGCCTCCGCGCGCGGATGGGCGTCGAGGCGACCAACGGCGACGGATTCGGCATCGGCTGGTACAGCGAGGACGGTGACGGCACGCCCGCCGTCTTCCGCGACACCGCGCCCGCCTGGAACAACCGCAACCTGCGCGAACTCGCCGCGCACGTCCGCTCCCCGCTGTTCTTCGCGCACGTACGCGCCTCGACGGGCTCGGCCGTCCAGCAGACCAACTGCCACCCGTTCCGTCACGGCCGGTGGCTGTGGATGCACAACGGGGCCATCGCGGACTTCCACCGGCTCCAGCGGGACCTCTGCATGGCCGTGGACCCCGCGCTGTTCTCGTCCATCGAGGGATCGACCGACTCCGAGGTGATGTTCTACCTGGCGGTCACCTTCGGCCTCGACCAGGACGTCCCCGGCTCGGTCGCCAGGATGACCGAACTGGTGGAGCGGCTCGGCAAGGAGCACGGCGTGCCGGAACCGCTCCAGATGACCTTGGCGGTCAGCGACGGGGAACGCGTCTGGGCCTTCCGCTACTCCAGCCGGGGCGCTTCCCGCTCGCTCTTCTACAGCAGCCGCGCGGACACCGTCCGCCGTCTCCACCCGGAACTGGAGTACTTCCGCGACCTCTCCGACGAGACCCGCATCGTCGTCTCCGAGCCGCTGGGAGACCTGCCCGGGGTGTGGAACGCGCTTCCCGAGGCCAGTTACACGGTGATCCCCTCCGGAGCGGAGCCGGACTACCTCCCCTTCACCCCGCGACTCCCCTGAGGCCGGGCGCTCGCGCCGTGTCGGTGATCAGGTCGGTCAGCGCGGGCAGCCCGCCGTCCGCCACGGCACGCCGCTGGCGGTCGGCCGGGGTCCCCTCCCGCAGCAGCCGGTGCGCGAGGGCGCTCACCTCCCGCAGATCGCCGGCGTCCTCCAGGGCCGGCCCGATGTGGCGCAGGAGGGCGCACAGGACGTCGCCGCTGGCGGCCGGGCGCCCGTACGGATCCACGAGGGTGCCGTTCAGACCGTGGCGGGCCGCGTGCCAGTTCGCGGCCTGCAGCATCTCCGGCACGCACACGGTGGCCGGCGGCGCACCCGCCGCCTCTTCGGCGATCGCGGTGGCGATCAGTGCACGGGTGGCTCCGGCGAGCAGCACCGCGTCCTCGGCCCGCAGCTGTACGTCCGGGCAGCGCACCTCGACGGTCGGGTAGCGGTCGGAGAGCCTCGCCTGCCAGTAGACCTGCCCCCGGTCGGCGATCGCCCCGGATTCCTGCAGTGCCTCGAGGCGGCGGTCGTAATCGGCGAGCCCCGCGAAGTACGGCGGCGGCCCGCTGACGGGCCACCGTCCGAAGACGATGGTGCGCCAGCTGGCGAATCCGGTGTCCCGCCCGTCCCACAGGGGAGAGTTCGCGGACATGGCCAGCAGCGTCGGCAGCCACACCCGGATCCGGTTCAGCACCGCCACGCCCGTCTCCGGGTCGGGAATCCCCACGTGCACGTGCATCCCGCAGATCAGCTGCTCGTCGACGAGTTGCCGTGCCTGGCCCTCCATCCTCAGGTACCGCGACTTCCGCGTGACGGGCACGGGTACGGTTCCGCGCACCGGCGCCGCACCCGTGGCCGCGATCCGGCACCCGTTGGCCTCGGCGGCCGAGGCCAACGCGTGGCGCAGCCGGAACAGGTGGCCACCGACCTCGTCGAGGCTGTGGCAGACGGGCGTGGCGACCTCCACCTGCGCCTGGAGCAGCTCGTCCTGGACCTCGCCCGCGTCCGTGAGGCGACCGAAGCCGGCGGTGCGGCGGACGTCGTCCACGAGCGCCGCCGGGGCGGCCGAGACCGGGTCGACCAGCAAGTACTCTTCTTCGACTCCAAGGGTGAGCACGTCCCGCGACTACCCCGATAAACCATGATCACCCCGCCGTGCCCGTGAGCCCCGGCCCCGCGTCACCGATCCGGCGTACACGGGCGCGGGGCGCCCGCTGTCGCCGATAGGCCGGTCACTTCGGCCTGGCCCCCGAGCCGGCCCTCGCTGCCGACTTCCCGGGCCACGCGCGTGACTTCGGCGGCGAAGGAGGACAGCTGGTCGACCATGGTGTTGATGGTCTCCTTCAGCTCCAGGATCTCACCGCTCGCGTCCACCCGGATCTTCTGCGTGAGGTCGCCGCGCGCCACCGCGGTCGCCACCTGCGAGATGTTGCGCACCTGGGAGGTCGGGTTGCCGGCCATCGAGTTCACACTGAACCCGGTCGGAATCGTGCCCACGCCACCCGGTCGGGCCGCCCTCCGGTGGGGACGTCCCCCGACCGGGCGGTCGCGGGGACGGCGACGGTCAGGCGGGGGGCGAAGCGACGGGACGGTCGGCGCCCGCCTCCCGGATCCGCCGAGGTCCGGAGACCTCCAGCCAGACGCGCTTGCCGCCGTCCAGCGGCTCCGATCCCCAGCGCCGCGCCAGCCTCTCGACGATGAGCAGTCCGTGACCCCCTGGCCGGGCGGGGTCCGTGGGGTGCCGGAGCACGGGGAGGGCGCGGTTCCGGTCGGTCACCTCGACGCCCAGGCCGTCACCGGTGCGCCGGAGCAGCAGCGAGCTCGGACCGCCGCCGTGCAGGCGGGCATTGGCGACCAGCTCCGACACCAGGAGCAGAACGTCCTCGGCCTCCGCCTCGACGCCGTCGTCGCCTTCCCCCGCGGGCAGCCATTCCCAGTCGGTCAGCGCCCGCCTGGTGAATTCCCGGCACCGGGTGACGACGTTCTCGGTCTCGGCGCCCAGCACGAAGACCCGACTCCGTTCCGATGAACGGCGCTCGTTCATCACGCGCCTCCGCTAGTCCTGCTGCGGACGTCCCGCCAGTGCCTCCGCGACGTCAGCGTAAACGGGAAAGATCCCGTCGGCGCCGGTGATGCGGAACATTCGCTCGACCGGCCGACGAAGACCCACGACCTCGATTCGGGCCCCGGTGTGCGCGGCCGCGCCCCGGGCCCGCAACAGGACGTTCAGTCCCGTGGAGTCGCAGAAGCCCACGTCGGAGAAGTCCACCAGCAGGCGCTCGAAGCCTCCCGCGACGGCGGCTTCGAGCGCCTCCCTCAGGGGCTCCGCCGTATCGAGGTCCAGCTCCCCGGCCAGCCTGAGAACGGTTGCGCCCGGCAGGTGTCGGACTTCGAGGGTGAACCGGGCACCCTGCGCTGCGGAACCCATGGAGAACCCCTTCCGCCTCCGGGCTCTGACTCTTGCTCCAGCTCTGGCTCTTGCTCCTACTCCAGCTCTGACTACAGCTCCTGAACGGCGCCTACCCGTACGCGCGCCGGCCATTCCCGTCACTCCGCCGGTTTCAGCGGCCGAGGGCGCGCTCGAGTTCGGCCTTGTCCATCTGGGAGCGGCCCTTGATGTTGCGCTTCTTGGCCTCGTTGTAGAGCTGTTCCTTCGTCGGCCCCGCGGCGCCGCTGTGGGAACGCTGCCCGCCGCGCTTGGCCGAGGACATGTCCTGGAGGGAGGAGCGGCTCGCCGTCTTCGACTCCCCCGCCCGGGCGCGTTCCTTGTTGACGGTGCGTGCGGCGATCTCCTTGGCCCGCTCGGGGCTCTCGCCCCGTTGCTCGGCGCTCTCCTTGATGTGTTCGTACTGGCGTTCACGCTTGGGACTGGAACCGCGAGGCATGGTGACTCCCTGACTGGTGTGCGATCTCGATGACGAAACCCCCGCGGGGCCGGGTGGGGATCCGGCTCAGGGGGATGGACAAGTCCTGTCGCGGTACGGCGAAGTCCTCGTGGGCGAGGGCGGACGCCAGCGCGGCGAGCAAGGAGAGGGTGATGTCCTCGCCGGGGCACCGGTGGCCGGTCCGGGCGTCGCCGCCGCCCTGCGGGATCAGCTCGTCGCGGCCGGGTTCGCGGGCGAGGTGGCGAACCGGTGCGAAGTCGTAGGGCCGCTCCCACAGCGCCGGGTCGTGGTGGTGCCCGTACACGTCGAGGAGCAACAGGGTTCCCTCCGGGAGCTCCTCACCGGCGAAGGTGAGGTCGTGGGCGGCCAGACCCGCGAGGAACGGAACGAAGGGGTAGAAGCGGCGGACCTCGTGGGCGAAGGCGCGCGCCTGCGCGGGGCCGCCGGTGCGCAGCACTTCGCGCTGGCCCGGATGGCG
Organism: Streptomyces sp. NPDC054956; assembly: GCF_053609185.1. Taxonomy (NCBI): domain Bacteria; kingdom Bacillati; phylum Actinomycetota; class Actinomycetes; order Kitasatosporales; family Streptomycetaceae; genus Streptomyces; species Streptomyces sp. NPDC054956. The sequence continues at coordinate 9,787 of NZ_JBSGXB010000153.1, forward strand.
GTGGAGCGCGTGCGCGGCGAAGGTGACGAACCAGGTGACGGCCACGGTCGGCCTGATCACGTTGAGGAGCTCGACGGCGGCCGTGTGCGGATCGAGCAGGGCTCCGTCCGGCTCGCGGTGCAGGGCGACCGTCTCCAGCACGGTCCCGGGTACCCAGTGCGGCCGGTCCCGGCGCACACCGGTGACGGCGGCCGTGAGCGCGTGTTCCTGTCGGCGCCGGGCCCGGCGGGCCCGGACGTGCCGGGGGCCGATCGTGGCGAAGCCGTCCACCATGGCCACGCAGTCCTCGGCGATCTCACGGGCCGCCGCGTCGTCCGGGACCGCAAGGCCCGCCCAGTCGCAGATCTCCCTCGCGAGCAGCGCGGCCACCTCGTCGAAGAGCACCACCTCGCGCCCCTCCCAAGCGGCCACGGCTTCACGCCAGCCGCTCTCGACCCGCGCGGTCAGGCCCCCCACGCCCTCCGGTGACATGAGCAGCGACACCAGCAGCTCCTTGCGCCCCCGGTGGCGGTCACCGTCCAGGGTGTGGACCGCTCCCCTGCCGAAGAGGGTGTCGAGGACCGGCCCCGGCAGTGCGCCGTGCCGCTGGACGCGGCTCTCGTCGTAGAAGAGGGCCACGGCCTCCGTCCCGTGCAGCAGCGCCGCGGGATGCCCCATCAGGCGGGTGTGCACCAGCGGCGCGCCGTCGTGGGCCCGGCGCAGATCCGGGGCCCAGGCGTATCCGTGGGCCAGCAGCGACAGGGTGCCGTCCATCAGGTGACCGGACATGTCGTGCGCCAATCGATGCGGGTCGGGTGCGTTGCTCGTCCGTCCGTACCGGCGTCCTTGCGTTCGTACCGGCGTCTTTCCGTTCGTCCCGCCGCCAAACCCGAGGGGACCCGCACGGCGGTGCTCCTGCGGGCTACGCCTCGTCGGGTGCCTGCCACACCGTGGTGACGTTGCAGAACTCGCGGATGCCGTGTCCGGACAGCTCGCGTCCGTACCCGGACCGCTTGACGCCGCCGAAGGGCAGGGCCGGGTGCGAGGCGGTCATGCCGTTGACGAAGATGCCGCCGGCCTCGAGCTCGCTCACGGCGTGCGCGATGTCCCGGCCGTCGCGGGTCCAGAGGTTGGAGCTGAGCCCGAAGGGCGTGTGGTTGGCGCGCTCGACGGACTCGTCCATGCTTCCCACCCGGTAGAGGGTGGCGACGGGCCCGAAGGCCTCCTCCTGGTCGATGCGCATGGCCGGGGTGACACCGCCCAGGATCGTGGGTTCGTAGAACCAGCCGTTCTCGTACGCGGGCGGGCGCCGCCCGCCGCACAGGACGGCGGCGCCGTGGCCCACGGCGTCGTCCACCAGCGCCTCCAGCTCGCCGCGGCCCGCCTCGGTGGCCAGCGGGCCCACGTCGGTGTCCTCCCGCATCGGATCGCCCACGGTGAGCGCCGTCATACCGGCCGTGAAGCGCTCCGCGAACTCGTCGTGGACGTCCGTGTGCACGATGAAGCGTTTGGCGGCGATGCAGGACTGCCCGTTGTTCTGCACGCGGGCGGTCACGGCGGTGCGGGCGGCCCGCTCGATGTCGGCGGACGGCATCACGAGGTACGGATCGCTGCCGCCGAGCTCCAGCACGGTCTTCTTGACCTCGTCCCCTGCGACGGAGGCGACCGCGCGCCCCGCGGCCTCGCTGCCCGTCAGGGTCGCCGCGGCCACCCTCGGATCGCGCAGTACGTCCTCCACGGCCGCCGAGCCGATGAGCAGCGTCTGGAAGCAGCCGCGGGGGAAGCCGGCCCGGTGGAAGAGGTCGCCGAGGTAGAGCGCGGTCTGGGGAACGTTGGAGGCGTGTTTGAGCAGGCCAACGTTGCCGGCCATGAGCGCGGGCGCGGCGAAGCGCACGACCTGCCAGAGGGGGAAGTTCCACGGCATCACGGCGAGGATCACGCCCAGGGGACGGTAGAGGACCCGTACCGCCGCGGCTCCTGCGTCGCGCACGTCGGCGGCGGCGGGGTGCTCGTCGGAGAGCAGGGACTCGGCGTGCCCGGCGTACCAGCGCATGGCCTTGACGCACTTGGCCGCCTCGGCGCGGGCCGCGGCCAGGGGTTTGCCCATCTCGGTGGTCATGGTCCGCGCGATGTCCGCCGTCTCCTCCTCCAGGAGGTCGGCGGCGCGGTTCAGGAGCGCTCCGCGTTCCTCGAAGGAGGTACGGCGGTGGGCGGCAGCTGCCTCACCGGCCGCCGCGAGGCACCGCTCGATGCCGGCGGCGTCGAGCGCGTCGAAGGTGCGCAGGGTCTGGCCGGTCGTGGGATTCACCGTGGCGATGGGCATGGTGCGACCTCCCGTGGGAACCGCCCCCATCGACCGTGCCCCGACCGCCGCCGCCGCGCAATGCGAGAGTCCGGACCGCGGCGTCGAGCGGTCGTGCCGGACCGCGACATCCGGTCATGCGGCCTCACGGTCCGTGCCAGGGCCTCGGCCAGTTCCTCGCGGGTCATGCGGGAACGGCCGGTGACACCGGCGGCCGCCGCCTGCTCGTACAGCTCGGCCTTGGTCGGGGATGCCGAGGACGCCTTCGCGGACGCCTCGGGGGTACCTGCTTCGCCGCCGCCGCGGGCCCGTTCGACGCTCGCGCGCAGCACCTCCGTCAGGTCGACCACGTTCGTGGCCTCCGGCGGGAGTTCGGCCTTCTCCACGGTCCCGCCCGCCTTCTTGGCCTTGATCAGCGCGGCGACCTTCTCCCGGTACGTGTCGTGGAACTCCTCGGGTTCCCAGTCCATTTCGAGGGCGGCGATGAGCTGTTCCGCCATCCTCATCTCCTTGGCTGCGGCCTTCGTGGTGGAAGTGGGGCTGCTGTGGGTTTCGGGGTGTGATGTTGGTCCGTTTTGGGAGGTCATCCTCCGGTATGACAACCAGCTACCGGTAGTGCCCCATCCATCTGGGTATGAACATGTTTTTGCGTGAGGCGGCGGTCCATCCTGCCCGGATTCTTCGGGAGCCTTTGCGCTCCCTGGTCTGGGCGTCGGTTCTGGCGGTCTTCGTGGCGGGGCTCGGTTACGTGTCGTATCGCTGGGCGGGTACTGCTGGTCCTCTGGCGGCATTGCCGGGGTCGCCCTGGCCGTACCTGGCCGCCTGGGCGGTTCTGGGTTTCGGTGCGTTCCTGCTGGTACGCGTGGTGGCCAAGCCCCTGGGATGGGATGGGGAGGAGATCCTGGCCCTGCCCCTGATGGTCTGCATCCGTTTCACTCTGGCCTACCGCCCGGGCCTGACCCCGCTCTACGTGTACGGCCTCCTCGCGCTGGCCTGCGCGGCCGGCGCCGTGCTGTTGTGGCGACGCCATCGCCTTCCGGCAGTCACCGCCGCGCGCCAGCACTGACAGCAGTCAGAAGCCGCTCCCGGGGTGGACACGGCATCCGGGCGGAGTCGCCAGGCCCTGATGACGTGCCGGCTTTGAGGACGGTGAAACGGCATGTGCAGCGAGAGGCGGGATGCCGACGGCGGCGGGCGGCGGGCGGCGGGACGAGGGCCGGACGCCGGGCGGGCTCCGCGAGGAACGGATCCGAGGCCGGCCACCGGAACCCGACCGGCTGAAGACGGGCGGACGGCCGCGCAGTCCCGATGACGTCCTGCGCGAACGTGGCAGGGAGGACGCGACGATGCGCGACGTGATGCACGACCTGCGCGAGGAGGACCTGGAGGACATGCGCGAAGACCGCTGAGCCGCGAGGACCGCCGAGGCGGACGCAGGCTGGCCGGGCCCACAGGCGGCCACCGCCCTACAGGTGGCCGCGGCTCGCGTGGGGCCGCGTCCAGTGGGTGTGCAGGGCCATCCGGGCGGCGACCGGAAGCCGGCGGACCAGCCGCTCCTGTGCCCTGGCGCGCAGGGAACCCGCCACTTTGCTGGACCGGCCGGCCATGAGCGCGCGGTACCCCTGGTGCGCGACGAGCGCGGGATCGTCCTTCTTCGCCCGCCCGACACGGGTGTCCAGCAGGCCCGCCCGTACGAAGAACCCGGTGTCGGTCGCGCCGGGCATCAAGGCGGTGACCGTCACGCCGGTGCCCCGCAGCTCACTGCGCAGGGCCAGGGCGAAGGACTGCAGGAAGGCCTTCGAGGCGTTGTAGACGGCGCTGTACGGTCCCGGCGTCCCGGCGGCGACCGACGAGGTGATCAGCACGCGGCCCTCGCCGCGCGCGGCCATGTCCGTCAGTACACGTCTGGCCAGGTGCACCGTCGAGGAGACGTTGACGTCGATCACCCGGGTCAGGTCCGACAGGTCCGTTTCGAGGAAGGCGCCCGCGCGGCCGATGCCCGCGTTGAGGACGGCGGTGCTCACGGGACGGCCGTCGGCGCGCAGCTCGCCCAGGAGGATCTCGACGCCGGCGTGCGTGGCGAGGTCGGTGACGACCGTGCGCACGGCTCCGCCGTGCACGCGCAGCCGGTCCGCGGCCTCGTACAGGAGATCGTTCTCGGCCGCGATCACGAGGTCGTATCCGTGGCGCGCACATTCACCCGCGAGCTCGAAGCCGATGCCGCTGGAGGCGCCGGTGACGACGGCCAAGGGGCGTGTCGTATCCATGAACGGCGGCTACCCGCCCGAAGGCGTCACACACCGCGGAACACCCGCGAACGCGGGGGCGGGAGTACACGAGGGGCACAGACCGCGGTAGACCACCTCGGCGTCCGACACGGTGAAGCCGAACCGCTGCTCGTCCGGGAGGCCGGCCAGCGGGTCGCCGGTCGGGTAGACGTCCCTGATCAGGCCGCAGCCGGAGCACACCAGGTGGTGGTGCGCGTGGCGCGCGTTGGGGTCGTAGCGCTTCGCCCGCCCCTGGGCGGACACCTCCAGCACCTCGCCGAGCAGGACCAGTTCGCCCAGAGTGCTGTAGACGGTCGCCCGGGAGATCTCCGGCAGCCTGTGCATCGCTCGGGCGTGCACCTCGTCGGCCGTGAGGTGCACGTGCTCGCCCACGAGGGTCTCCACGACGACGCGCCTCTGGGACGTCATGCGCCAGCCGCGCCCTCGCAGTCGATCCAGCAGATCATTCATTTCGGCTCACCTGTTCAGGCCCATCGGGATAGCGGAATTTCCTGTCATACATACAGGTCGGAATATGTAAACATCTCCACGCCTGCCGAACCGTCACTTTCGGCCGTTTGTTGCACGGGCATGCCCTGCGTGTTCCCGTGGCGGTGCGGTCCGAGGTGCGCGACCATACGGACGCCGAAACATGCTCGATTATCGGCATCGTTCCTGAGGATATGCAGCACCGAGACGGAAAGAGGAACGGACGTGTCCGGCAGCGAAAGCGAGAACCCCGCAATCCCCTCCCCGACCCCCGCACCGGCTCGCCCGAGGGCGAACGCGGACTGGTGGCCGAACCAGCTGGACCTCCAGGTCCTCCACCAGCACTCGCCCCGGTCCAATCCGATGGGCGAGGACTTCGACTACGCGGCGGAGTTCAGAACCCTGGACCTCGACGCACTGAAGCGGGACGTCTTCGAGCTGATGACGGACTCGCAGGAGTGGTGGCCCGCCGACTACGGCCACTACGGGCCGCTCTTCATCCGGATGAGCTGGCACGCCGCGGGAACGTACCGCATCGCCGACGGCCGGGGCGGCGGCGGCTCGGGCGCCCAGCGCTTCGCCCCCCTCAACAGCTGGCCGGACAATGCGAGCCTCGACAAGGCGCGCCGTCTGCTGTGGCCGGTCAAGCAGAAGTACGGCCGGAAGATCTCATGGGCCGACCTTCTGGTATTCGCCGGAAACTGCGCCATGGAATCGATGGGGTTCAAGACGTTCGGATTCGGATTCGGGCGGGAGGACATCTGGGAACCGGAGGAAATCTTCTGGGGCCCTGAGGACACCTGGCTCGGAGACGAGCGCTACAGCGGGGACCGGGAGCTCACCAATCCGTTCGGCGCCGTACAGATGGGACTGATCTACGTCAATCCCGAAGGGCCCAACGGCAACCCGGATCCGATCGCCGCCGCCCGGGACATCCGGGAGACCTTCGCGCGCATGGCGATGAACGACGAGGAGACCGCCGCGCTCATCATCGGCGGCCACACCTTCGGCAAATGCCACGGCGCGGTCGGTCCCGAGTACATCGGTCCGGAACCCGAGGCCTGCCCCATCGAGCAGCAGGGCATCGGCTGGAAGAACACGTACGGCAGCGGCGCGGGCGTCGATTCGCTCACCAGCGGGCTCGAGGGCGCGTGGACCAACGAGCCGACGAAGTGGGACAACGGGTACCTGGACAACCTGTTCCGGTACGAGTGGGAACTGACGACGAGCCCGGCCGGTGCGCAGCAGTGGACGCCCACGGACCCCGCGGCCCAGGGCACGGTGCCCGACGCGCACGACCCGTCGAAGCGGCACGCTCCCATGATGCTGACGACGGACCTCTCGCTGAAGCTGGACCCGGTCTACGGGCCGATCGCGAAGGGCTTCCACGAGAACCCGGACCGGCTCGCGGACGCGTTCGCCAGGGCCTGGTACAAGCTGCTGCACCGCGACATGGGCCCCCTCACGCGCTACCTCGGCCCGTGGATCCCCGAACCGCAGCTGTGGCAGGACCCCGTACCCCCGGTCGATCACGCGCTGGTCGGGGACGCGGAGATCGCCGACCTCAAGGGCCGGATCCTCGCCTCGGGCCTGTCCGTCCCCCAGCTGGTCACCACCGCGTGGGCGTCGGCGGCGAGCTTCCGCGGCACCGACAAGCGCGGCGGGGCCAACGGGGCCCGGATCCGGCTCGCACCGCAGAAGGACTGGGAGGTCAACGCCGTGCCCGAGGTGGCCGAGACCGTGGCCGCCCTCGACCGGATCCGGCAGGACTTCAACGCCTCGCAGGCCGGCGGGACGAAGATCTCGCTCGCCGACCTGATCGTCCTGGGCGGGTGCGCGGCCGTCGAGCAGGCCTCGAAGAACGCGGGGCACGCGATCCAGGTCCCGTTCGCACCGGGGCGCACGGACGCCTCCCAGGAGCAGACCGACGTGGAGTCGTTCGCCGTACTCGAACCCGGCGCGGACGGGTTCCGCAACTATCTCCGGGCGGGCGAGAAGCTGCCGCCGGAGACGCTCCTGCTGGACCGCGCCAACCTCCTGACGCTGACCGCACCCGAGATGACGGTCCTGGTCGGCGGCATGCGGGCCCTCGGCACCGGCTTCGGCGGGTCTGCGCACGGCGCCTTCACGGACCGGCCGGGGACGCTGACCAACGACTTCTTCGTCAACCTCCTGGACATGGGGACGGAGTGGGCCGCGTCGGCCTCGGCCTCGGCGGAGAACGAGTTCGAGGGCCGGGACCGCGCCACGGGCGAGGTCAAGTGGACCGCCACCCCCGTCGACCTCGTCTTCGGTTCGCACTCCCAGCTCCGGGCCGTCTCGGAGGTCTACGCGTCCCACGACGCGGGAGAGAAGTTCGCGCGCGATTTCGTGGCGGCGTGGGACAAGGTGATGAACCTCGACCGGTTCGACCTCGCCTGAGCCCGGCGCCCCGGCGTACCGATGCCCCGGCCGGCCACTCGTCGGCCGACCGGGGCATCGCGGGATCCACGGACGGTGGCGTTGCGAGACCGCTCGGCGGTCGGAGCGCATGTCCTGGACGAGGGCGGGCAGACGATGCCGCGGAGGTTGATAGTCATGGTTCCGCTGCTGCGTGTTCTTCTT